>JBFEVY010000119.1:0-9687 GCA_041546665.1 Spongiibacteraceae bacterium
AGGGGCAGTTGAAATCTGCCCCTTTTTACTTTTTCTATATTTTTAGTATGAGTATTTTACCTCGATGCCGTAGACCCGGCCCTTGTTAAGTGGCGCAAACGACGCTCCAGGGCCACCTAGTGAAGTAGGTAGTTGGGTGTCTCCGCCGTGAGTGACCTCGTCTTTCAGGTTCTTTCCAAACACTGAATAGGTAAACCCGGATTGTGTTGCATACGCGATGGCAGCGTCGACCATGTCGGCGGAATTCAGATAGCCGAGATTGTCGTCTGTATAGGCGCTAGGGTCGCGGTGATTAAGACCTACTCTCGCGGTAAAGCGGTTGCCGTTTTCCAGATCTTTCTGGAAGGTAAGGCTGGTTCCATAGGTCCAGTCAGCTAGTCTTGGCATATCCAGATTTTTGTCTTTGCTGTCTACCGTTCCGTCGCGATTGAGATCGATACTGACTTTGTCGTAGCTGCCGTCCAGGTAGCCCGCGTTTAATGACAGTACCAGATATTCTCCAATACCTGCCAACATTTCAAACTCCGCGCCAGTGATGGTTGCATCCGCCGAATTGACAATAACCTGGACAACGCCGAAGGTTGGGTCTGAGTAATTCAGCTCTCTCTGGAGGTCTTTAATCTCGTTTTGGAAGATCGCGCCATTAAAACGCAGGGTTCCGTCGAGGGCGTCCAGCTTGAAGCCCAGTTCGAAGGAGTCCTGTTTCTCTTCATCGAAGGGGCCGGGTGAAGCGGTGGGGGCAGTATTGCGGAAGTTATATCCGCCGGAGCGATAACCCTTGCTGTAGCTGGCGTACAATTGCAGTGTGTCCATTGGGTAAAATTGCAGTCCCAGTTTCGGGGAGACATTACTCCATGTCTCGTCATCATTAAAATCATATGACGAGCACGAATGCGTGTCGGTGCTGCAAGTATTTAGGGGAAGGCTGGCAATGTTAACGTCTTTATCTTCTTCGGTGAAACGCAGTCCAAACAGGGCAGACAGGGACTCAGTGATGCGATAATCCACCGCGGTAAATAGGCCGAGAGTGGTTTGGTCCTGTTTGCCGCCGCCGGTAATATCGATTGCGCCACCACCAATCATGCGACGTTCCAGATAAAACAGGTTCTGAGTAAAGTAATAAATTCCCGCGGTTATGTCGAAGCGCTCCGCCAGCAGGATGTTATAGCGCAGCTCATTGCTGAATTGCTCGGCATCTGTAGCCGTGGGGGCATGAAAGCCGTAGGCGGGCAACGCGTCAATATCGGATAGTGCGGTGGTTTCAAGGTCTTTCCAGCCGGTGATATTGGTTAAAACACCGTTGCCAATATTTACCGTGTACTCCAGTGAGGCCCGTGTCCATTCCATATCGAAAAAGCCTTCCTCGTCGATAGCGAAATCAAAGCTTTTGCGGCTATAAATGGCGTGATTCTGGCCGGCAGGGCCGTCTCCTTTGGAGGAGGCGCGTTCGATTTTTAGTGTGGCTTCTGAGTTGCCGGCATCGCCTGGTAGCCAGGTCAGGCCGGTGCGCAAAATATTGGTTCTGGAATAACCGAAATGGTCATTGCCGTTCGCTTTATTTTCAAAGTACCCGTCGTCTTTGTTTAGGTATGCGGCAAATTTGCCTAACAACTTACCCTCAATGAGCGGGCCTGTAACCGATACGGAGGCGGTGCGGTTGTTACCGCTTTCCAGTGAGGCGCGGGCTTTGAATTTCAGTTCCTCGCTGGGATCGGTGCTGCGCACCAGTACCGCGCCGCCGGTGACATTGCGACCAAACAGTACACCCTGCGGCCCGCGAAGCACCTCGATGCCCGCCATATCAAACTGATCAAAGACTACGCCGAGGTTGGTGCCCTGGTAAACCCCGTCAATAAACACACCCACGGTGGGGTCAATACTGGGAATAGAGCTGTTTATACCGAGGCCGCGAAAGGAAAAATTGGCAACGCCCTTGGTGGTGCCGACGTCGTCCATAGAGACGTTTGGCATGGAGTAGGACAGGCTTTGCAGATCGCGCACAAAAAGGGCTTCGATCTGGGCTTCGCCGTAGGCAGTGGCCGCGATGGGCACGTCCTGCAGTTCTTCCGCTTTGGCTTTCTTGGTGGCGGTAACCAGAACTTCCTCAAGTAGCGCCGATTTGTTTTTGGGTGTCGTTTCTTGTGCGACTGCGTAGCTCCCCGCGAGCATGATTGCAGGTAGTGCGAGTGCTGAAATCTGCCTGCTTATGTTCTTGTTTGATTTCATCGATGTGTTTCCTATTGTTGTTATTAAAGCGTGGTTTTCATTTGTTCAATACGCCACATATTGAGATTAGATCAAGGCTTCTTCTTCGCAAGGTAATTACCGCTTTTTTTTTAAAATCAATTGGATGTGCTGGTTTTCCGATATTCAGTCTTACTTGCGGCCTGTGTTAGAGGCGGCCGCGTTATGGTGTAAGCCCTGTGGGGAGGATCAGCCGGAAAGTTGACGGTGAGTACTATTGCTCGTAGTATTGTGCTTATACATATTTTAATAAATTTGTGTCTTAGCGGGCTTGGCTATCGTGCTGTGACAGTTGCAATGGTCAATGCCTTGTTGTCGCCGCCCCCATGAATGGATGCAGGCCGTGAGCGCGTCGTTGTCATTGTGCTTTGCTTTCATTGGTTTTTGGGGCGCTAATCGATAGAGCAGAATGCCATGTCCCATTTATTCCGAACCGTATTATCCGTTTGTTGCCTGATTACGTTAGTGGCCTGTGGAGGCTCATCATCGTCAGGTGGTGCGTCATCGGTGGCGGATGACTCGGGCGGTAATCCTAACCCCGTTGCAGGCTCTGGCGAAATTCGGGTGCTGTCTAATCGTGCTGACTTGATTAGCGGCGGGGATGTGCTGCTGGAGGTGCTTGCGGACGCCCCGGCGAATTTGTCGGGAGCAGCGGTGGCGGTGGACGGCCGGGATGTGAGCTCGGCCTTTGCGCTGCGCGAAAACGGGCGGTTTATGGGGCTGGTGGAAGGCCTGTCTTTGGGGAGCAACGAGATTGTTGTGACTCTCGCGGATGCGTCGATTTTGACCACCTCAGTGACTAACCATCCGAAAGGCGGGCCGGTGTTTTCGGGGCCGCAAGTTGAGCCCTGGACCTGTGATAGCGCCGCTGCTGAAGATGCTCAGTGCAATCAGGCGCCGAGTTACCGTTTTAAATATGTACCCGCAGACCGCATTGCGCAGTTGCTCACTGGCTTTGATCCTGAAACCCAGCAGCTCCCCGATGCTTTCGAAGATTATGATCCGGAGAACCCGCCCCCGGCAGAAGATATTGCTGTGACCACTACCGACGAAGGCGTAGAGCTTCCTTTTATCGTGCGAGTGGAGGTCGGTTTTATCAATCGTGACCGCTACCAGATTATGACCTTGTTTCGCCCCGGTGAAAGCTGGGACGCTTTTGCTCCTCAAAGCCAGTGGAATCATAAACTATTGATTCACCACGGCGGTAATGTCGGGGTGAGCTACGGCCCGGGAAATCCACCCAATGGTGATATCAGTGGCACCTTTCCTGAAGGGCTGGAGTTGCTGATTGGAGACAGTATTACGGTGGCCCTGGGGCGCGGGTTTGTTACCCTTTCTACTGCGCAATCGAACCTGGGACACAATGTAAATCTGGTGACCTCTGCGGAATCCCTGATGATGGCGAAGGAGTACATCGTCGAAAACTATGGCGAGTTGCGTTACACCCTGGGGACGGGGTGTTCCGGGGGCGCCATTGCTCAGCAGCATGTTGCGAATGCTTACCCCGGTATCTATCAGGGGCTGGTGGTGCAGTGTTCTTACCCTGATGTCTGGACTACAGCGACCCAGTTCGCCGATTACAATTTGTTAAATCACTACTTCGGTAATACCTATCCGACCAGTCAGGAGGAGTTCACGCCGGAAAACTTCCCCATGTTTAACAATATGTTCCTGCCTTTTGTGCAGTGGAGTCTGATATACGGCCACTTGCCGATTAACCCGGTGGTGTCCGATTTGGCGTTCTTCCCTTCGGCCTTTCCTGAGCAGGAGGATTGCCCCGGTTTACGCGACGGGGTCACAGTATATAACGCTGATACTGCAGCTGATGGTCTGCGCTGTGGCTTGATTGACTATATGAAAACTCAGTTTGGTGAGCGGCCTCCCGCTGTATGGTCGCCCAATGAAGTGCTGCTCGGACGCGGGTTTACCGGTCTTCCGCTCGATAACGTCGGTGTGCAATACGGCTTGGCTGCGTTGCAGCAGGGTTTTATTACCGGCGATCAGTTTCTGGATTTGAACCGCAATATTGGTGGTTTCAATGTTGATGTCCACTATCAGGCAGCGCGTACTGAGGCTGACCCTGAGGCGCTCAGCAATATTTATCGCGTTGGCGGCGTGAATACTGCGGAGCATTTGGATTCAGTGCCTATTATTGATCTGCGCGGCCCCGACCCGGGTATCGCCCACGATTCCTATCACTCCTGGCAGACGCGGGCGCGGATTAACGCCAAACAAGGACATTTTGACAACCACGTGATCTGGTTTGGGCAGGCGCCGGTGTTTGGCGACAGTACCTACGCCAGTGAGGCCTTGCTTGTGATGGATCGCTGGGTGGCGGCAATCGAGGCAGACAACAGCAGCAGTAGCCTTCCGGAAAAAGTCGTGGCGAATAAGCCCGCTGCCGCGCGCGACCGCTGTTTGTCGGCGCAGTCGTCGACCAGTGAATACGGGGTTATTTTACCGCTTACCGGTAATCTCCTGTTTCCCGATCCGATTATCCCGGCGGATACCAGCCAGATACCACCGATGCCGCCAGAGTCGGGCCAGGTTTTTGATCAAGTGGCGAATCAAGTGTGTGGGCTTGATGCCAGCGCCTATGATGAAACCGGTCAAAGTGCCTTGTTGTTCGGCCCCATTGCAGATCAACAGGAGCTGATTGTGCAAACGCGTTTTGGGACCCCGAGAACGGTGGCGGGGGACAATATTCAAACCTTGACCAATAAATGCCAGCTCAAGAACGTGAGCGAACAGGATTACGAAGGCAGTCCGCTGATCACTGATATAGCGGCTTTTATTGCCCAGGTGCAGGAAATTTTCCCTCGCGGGGTCTGCGATTACAGCCTGCCTCCGGTAGGCGTGGTGCCTACGCAGGTCTGGTTGCAATACGGTGATGCGAATACGGCGATTATTGGCGGTGAGCCGTTGCCCTTGCCGCCAGAGAGCTCAAGAGGTGGTTGGGCCTCTCCGGCCTTCGGCTTGGAACGTTAGCGCTGCGGCGTCCAGGGATGGACGTATTGAGCGTGCTGGCGCAGCAATAAATACTCGTTAGTTAATTAATGTGTTTTAGTCTGCGGCGATTTCACAATTTGCCCGATTCCGTGTGAAAGTGCTTGTTTAATCATTCTGGTAACAAGAGAATGGTCTGCGCTTCTGCCGGCGAGAGTGTAAGGAGACCGGCATTACTCCCAGCGTTAAGGACCTTATACTGTGAAGCTGCCGGTTGACCCCTGTTTTCCCGAGCAATCTGAAGACGGGGAATTACTGCCTGGTATCTCTGCTCAGGCGGTGCGCCCCATTTTTATTATGGGCTTGCATCGTTCTGGGACGACCTTTCTTTACGATTGTGTGGCGCGTTGCTTTCCTGTCGCGCAACTCAGTCTCTATCATCTTTTTTACTATCAGCGCTTATTGACGAATTTTCGTGATGGCTTGGAAGCCCGCGACCGAGACCGTTTGAACCGTTGTTTTGCATCGCTGGGTATTAAAGACAGAAATATAGACAGCGTCCCCGTCAACGCCGATGAAGTGGAGGAATACGGTTTCCTGCTGCGCCAGCACAGTGGCCGGTTTGATATCGCTGAAAGCAATGTCGAGCTGTTCCGCGAGATGTGCCAAAAATTACTCGCCGTGCAGCCGGGGAGTCAGGGGATACTGTTGAAAAACCCCTGGGACACCGGGAATGCCGAACGCATTTTGCGACATTTTCCCGATGCCCGCTTCATCTATATCACGCGGGAGCCCATTTCAGTGCTCAACAGCATGCTGAACGCATTGCTAACGTATCTGAATGGGCCGCAGTATTATCTCGAATTGTTGCTGGGGCGCGGTAAATCCCGGCGTGGTTACCGGGCGGGTTACGCGGTTTGGTGGGGGCTTAGGCAATTCCGTCGCATTGTCGGGGAGAGCGTTGTGTCGCGCTTGTTCAGGCCTGCTTTGGCGCGTCAGCTCGCGTCTCAAGTGGCGCGCTATCGTCGTGAGGTCGAGGCGCTGCCGGGTGATCGCGCGCTGGAAATCGACTACCAGCGTCTGATTGCGGATCCAATGGGGACGATGCAACAGCTGGAAAGTTTTCTCGGTTTGCCACTAATGGAGCCTGAAAGCACCATAGAGGTGCGTCGTCGAGCGAATAGCAACTCGGCTCTGGCTTTTTATCAAGCGCGTTTAGCGGCGTTGATCGCAAAAGCGGAACAGCGTCTGGGCTAAGTTCATCTTCCCTTCTTTGTCACTACGACACACTCATTTCTAAGTGAGTGACTGCGTTTTCTCGAATCTCGCATAAATTACATTTTGTGACGCGGCGCCCAAAAAGGCCTCGCTATGTCACATTTCGTTAGCTTTGCCATTCGCTATTACACAAATAATTTTATTTGCCTGTGTGTTTTGTATATTTGTGTCGTGATTAAAGGCCTGAAATATAAAGATAATATTTTGATTGATGACTGTCATTGATTACTATGTCACATTAATAATTAAAAATGCGGGCATATTATTGCGAGGTGTTTCAACGCTAGAGCGATGAGAAAGGCGGTGAATGGCCTTCTTTTTGCTTCGTTATAGGTAGAAATGCGTACAGCGCTCGACGCTATGACACATTTATCATTTTTGCTATGACACACCGCTGGGGGAATGGGATGGGGTGTCAGCGCGAGTGGTAGTGGAGCTGCCTTGAAACACAATGACCTGGAAAATCAAATCCGACAAGAGATCGAAACCATGGATGCTAGAACCAATCAGGGCGGCTTGTATGAATCTGCTGAGGGTGGCCCCTATTTCTACGACAACCTGCTGGACGGGGCAAAGGCAGAACGTCGGTCCTGTTTTGTGAAGACACAAGCGGAAAAGCCGGCTATTCAGCTTCCGCTGGCAACAGCACAGCGCGGGATGTGGATGGGCGAGAAGATCGCGCCCCAGGGTGCACTCTATAATCTCGCTGAGTGCTGTGAAATTCTTGGCGAGATCAATCCCGAGATCTTTCTAGCGGCGACGCGCCGTCTAACCAACGAAGCGGAGACCTGTCGCGTTCAAATTATTGATACCGACGAAGGGCCTGCGCAGCTGCTATTGCCAAGCTACCCGGGCGAATTACCGTATTTTGATTTCAGCAGTTATGACGATGCTGCTGAGCGCGCTGACACGTGGATGCGCGAGGATGTTACCCGCCGTCTGGATATTGCACTGGAGCCGCTGTGGTTTGCCGCGCTCTTCAAGATCGATGAGCAGCGTTATTTCTGGTACCAACGTTGCCACCATATCAGCCTCGATGGGTTCGGGGCGGGGGTGTTAATTCGCCGCTTGTCTGACATTTACAATGCGCTGATCAAGGGCGAAGAGCCGGAGGAAAATGTCTTCTTTGGCCTGCGCGAACAGTTGGTAGAAGAGCAGGCCTACCGGGATTCAAAGCGCTACGCGCGGGATAAAGAGTACTGGAATCAGGCAATGGCAGGACTGCCTGAGCCCTTGTCGTTATCTAAAGGTGGCGAGCGCAGTGGTGGTTTGCGGCGTAGCAGTATCGAGTTGTCACTGGCGCATTCAGCGAGGCTGCGCGCAGTTGCCGAGCAGTATTCCGGTACCTTGCCGCAGTTGATGATTTCACTGTTGGCGGCCTACATCTATCGCATGAGCGGTGCGGACGATCTGGTGTTCGGTATGCCGGTGTCGGCCAGGGTGAGTCGCCAGCAGCGCAGTACGCCCTGCATGATGGCAAACGCCGTGGCGATTCGTCTGGCGATGGCGGCAGACCTGTCGATGCCGGACCTGGTTTCTCAGGTTGCCTCTACGGTGCGCAGTGCCCTGAGGCATCAACAGTATCGTTACGAAGAGTTGCGTCGGGATCTGGGTTTGTTGGGCCAGGGACAGCAGATTGCCTGGGTGGGCGTGAATATCGAGCCCTTTGACTACGACCTGCGTTTTGGTGAAGCAAGCACGCTGTGCCACAACTTGAGTAACGGCACTATTGAAGATCTGACAACTTTTGTTTATGACCGCGGCAGTCAGCAGCCCATCCGTATTGATATGGACGCTAACCCGGCGCTGTATACACAAGCGGAACTGGATGAGCACGCATCGCGTCTACAGCGTGTGGTAGAGGCGGTATTGGCGTGCCCTGAAATCGAACTTGGTAAAATTGAGTTACTTGGTACAGAAGAGCGTGAAACACTGTTATATCAGTGGAATGATACGGCGAAGGCGCTCCCGGACACTACGGTTATTGATCTCTTTGAAGCGCAAGCAGCGCGGACTCCCGATGCCGTTGCGGCAATCGATGCCCGGGGCAAGATCAGTTATGCCCGCTTGAATGACGACGCGAATCTATTGGCCGGGGTATTGCGAGAGGCGGGTGCACGGCGTGGCGAATTGATCGCCGTGGCACTGCCTCGCGGCACGGCGATGTTGGGCGCCTTGTTGGCGGTGCAGAAATCCGGCGCGGCCTATCTGCCGCTGGATCCGGATGCTCCGGCGGAGCGCATTGCCGCGATCCTGCAAGAAGCCAAGCCTCGATTGATGTTGGGTGATACCGAGAGTTTGGCAAGGCTTTGTCCCGAAGGGCAGGCTCAGTTGGATCTTGCCCGGCTGAGCCTGCCGGAATTGGCAGCGCAAATGCCGGTGACGGGTCCTCGCGATCCCATTGCCGCGGATGATCCGGTGTATGTGATATATACCTCGGGCTCGACAGGACGCCCCAAAGGGGTGGTGATCGATCACCGCAACCTGTTGAACTTTATTCTTTCCATGCAGGAAGAGCTCGATCTGGGTGAACACAGCCGGGTGCTGGCGCTGACGACAGTCGCCTTTGACATTGCGACGCTGGAATTGTACCTGCCACTGATCTGCGGTGCGGCCAGTGTGATTGCCGACCGCGACACCGCTCGCGATCCTGAAGCGCTGACCCGGTTTATTCAGAGTAATCATGTTTCTGTTGTGCAGGCAACGCCGAGTCACTGGCAGCTGCTGATGATGAACAACCAGGCTGCATTGAAGGGAATTCAGGCCTTGGTTGGTGGTGAGGCGCTGCCGGCATCCCTGGCGCAACAGCTGGGTCGGCTTGGACCTGCGCCGATTAATCTTTACGGACCGACAGAAACCACGGTGTGGTCAAGCTTGATGCGCTTGCAGGGCGACGATTTGACTGCGCCGCCGATTGGCCGGCCAATCTGGAATACTCAGCTCTATGTGCTCGACAGCGCCTGTGCGCCGGTTCCGGTAGGGGTTGTCGGCGAGCTGTATATCGGTGGTGAAGGCGTGGCCCAGGGCTATTTGCACCGCCCCGAGTTAACGGCGGAGCGGTTTATGCCAAATCCGTTTGCCGAGGGTCAAATTTACCGTACGGGTGACCTAGTGCGCTGGCGGGAAGACGGCGTACTGGAATATTTGGGCCGCAATGATTTTCAGATCAAGATTCGCGGTTTTCGGGTTGAGGTCGGTGATATTGAAGCGGCTATCAAT
>JBFEVY010000315.1:0-4094 GCA_041546665.1 Spongiibacteraceae bacterium
AGGCGGTGCTGTCGGACGATGAACGTCAGCACTGTCAGCAGTTGAATAACCCGCAACAACAGCGAGAATTTTTACTCGGCCGCGCTACGCTTCGAAAAGTGCTAGCGTCTTACTGCGATTCCTCCGCCCAGGACCTGGCATTCTGCGTGAATGCCTATGGTAAACCGCAATTAGAGGGTAGTTTGGCGGAGACTTTGAAATTCAATGTGGCGCGCAGCAATGGCTTTAGTATTTGTGCGGTTGCGTCCCAGGAGGTCGGGGTTGATATAGAAAGTCATCCGGAGAGCGCTGGCATGCTCGATGCCGCCGATGATTATCTGTCTAAAACCGAATTACAGGCCTTGCGGTCGCAGCCTGCGGCAGATCAACTGCAATTGTTTTTTCGCTACTGGACGCTGAAAGAAGCCTGGTTGAAGGCCCGTGGAAAAGGTCTGTCTGTGCCCTTGCATGACTTTTCGATTCTGTTGAAAGACGGCCAGTTTGATACCTTTGACGGCCCGGAAGCCGGGGATTGGGACTGCCGTTTGCTGGCTCAAAACGACGACTTAACCGCTGCGCTGGCGCTAAATGGAAAAATTGACCAATTAAGTTGTTATCGCTTTTCCCCGGCGGGTGAGCGAATTGAAATCGACGGTCCTGATCAGGCGGTTGCCGAACTGATCAGCGAGGGTAAAGCCTTTCACCAGCGCTGGGCGTGATGTTCGCCGCTCGGAATGTGGTCGTTCAACAATAATTTCCTCGTACTGAATGATTGATCTCGGGTTGTGATACCCGCGAATTAGGAGTGATACGTGTACAAAATTCTAACGTTAAACCAAATTTCCCTGGTTGGTCTGGATCGTCTGCCAAGAGACAGCTTTGAAATTGCCAGCGAATTTTCTAGCCCCGATGCGATTTTGTTGCGCAGCCACAAACTGACCGATGAGCAGATTTCCCCTTCCGTGAAGGCGATTGGTCGTGCCGGAGCGGGCACCAACAATATCCCGGTTGCGCGTTGCACCGAGAGGGGGATTCCCGTCTTCAATAGTCCGGGCGCTAATGCTAACGCGGTAAAAGAGTTGGTAATAGCGGGTTTGACTCTGGGGTCTCGTGGCATCCTTCCTGGCATTGAGTACGTAAAAAGCCTGGGCGATATGAAAGACGGCGCCGAACTGGCCAAGCTTCTGGAGAAGGAGAAAAAGCGCTTCAAAGGGAATGAACTCGCAGGCAAGACCCTTGGTATCGTCGGGTTGGGAGCTATCGGCTCAATGATCGCCCGGGCAGCCCTGGATCTAGGGATGTCCGTAGTGGGTTACGACCCGGCGCTGTCTGTTGATGCCGCCTGGCGCTTGCCGAGCTCGGTGCAGAAAATGGAAAACCTGAGTAGTCTGTTTTCTCGTTCTGATTTCATCACACTTCACTTGCCCGTATTGGATTCTACGCGTGGTTTGGTGAATGCTGATTTGCTGGAAAACTGTCGCCCGGGCACCTGTTTGCTGAACTTTGCTCGCGAAGAAATTGTTGATGTGGCGGCGGTGATTACCGCCTTGGATGACGGTAAGTTGCGCCAGTTTATTACGGACTTCCCGACGCCGGAACTCATTGCGCGGGAAGGCCACGATGTGGTTTTGATGCCGCATATCGGCGCGAGTACGGACGAGGCGGAAGACAATTGCGCGGTGATGGCGGCGGAGCAATTAAAGGATTTCCTCTGTAACGGCAATATTCGCAATTCGGTTAATTTTCCCGCGCTCGAGCTGGAGCGCAGCGGCGAGGCCCGCTTGGCGATTGCCAACCGCAATGTGCCGAAGATACTCGGCAGTATTCTGGCTATTCTGGCAGATGCGAATGTCAACATTGTCGATATGCTTAACAAGAGCCGGGACGAAATTGCTTATAATCTGATCGATGTTGACGGCGCTGTGAGCGATGCCTTGCTAGAGCAAATTCGCGAGCTGGACGGTGTGGTGAACGTAAGGGTGATCCGCTAACCAGATAAGGTTCATTGAGGAGGAGTGATGACGGCACTAGAAGGCATTGAACAACTGCTTGCCACGAAGAAGGGCGCTCCTCCGATCGATAAATGGCACCCCGAATTAAGCGGTGATATCGACATTCAGATCCTCGCTGACGGTCGCTGGATTCACGAGGGTGGGGAGATTCGCCGTCATGAGCTGGTGAAGCTGTTTGCATCGATTCTCAGAAGAGAGGCCGACGGCGAGTATTATCTGGTGACGCCCGTTGAGAAATGGCGGATACAGGTTGAGGACCGGCCACTGCTGATTGTTGATTTTGAGCGGGATGAATCAGCACCCACCAAAATGCTCGTTAAAACCAATGTGGATACCTGGTGGGCGCTTGGTGAGGATCACCCGCTGCGGGTTGAAACGGCACCGGACGGCCAACCTCTGCCTGAGGTGGCACTGAACCACGGCTTGTCTGCGCGGGTGAATCGCGCCTGCTTTTACCGGATGGTAGAGCTGGCGGAGGAGTGCGATGGGGTGTTAGCACTCAGTGCGGGCGGGCAGCGTTTCGTTCTGGGAAGTATCTGAGCGTTTTTTCTCCGCTTAAGGGACATAAAAAAAGGCAGCGAATTCGCTGCCTTTTTTGTATCCAAATTACATGTTTGGATAATTGGGGCCGCCGAGACCTTCAGGGGTGACCCAGACAATGTTCTGGGCGGGGTCCTTGATGTCACAGGTCTTGCAGTGAACGCAGTTCTGGCCATTGATCTGAAAGCGCGGACCGGCTTCATCTTCAATCACTTCGTAAACACCGGCCGGGCAGTAGCGCTGAGCGGGCTCGGCGTATTTCGGCAGGTTGTCACGAATGGGCAGCTCCGGGTCCTTCAGGGTCAGGTGACAGGGCTGGTCTTCTTCATGGTTAGTATTCGACAAAAATACCGAGGTCAGACGATCAAAACTGATTTTGTTGTCCGGCTTGGGGTATTCAATTTTCTTGCAGGCGCTCGCCGGCTTCATCTGTGCGTGATCGGCGTGATCGTCGCGCATAGTCCAGGGCAGGGCACCGTTAAAGATATTGATGTCGATAAATGCGTAGGCAGAGCCGATGAAGTTGCCCCATTTGTGCTGAGCGGGGCCGAAGTTGCGCTGCGCATACAGTTCTTTGTAAACCCATGAGGCTTCAAATGCTGCGGCGTATTCGGTCAGCTCTTCGCCGGACTTGTTGTCAGCAGTAAGTGCCTTGTGCACGACTTCAGCGGCGATCATGCCAGACTTCATTGCGGTGTGGCTGCCTTTGATCTTGGCGAAGTTCAGCGTACCGGCGTCGCAGCCAATCAGAATGCCGCCAGGGAAGGTCATCTTGGGCAGTGACTGAAGGCCGCCTTTGGCAATAGCGCGGGCGCCATAAGAGATACGCTCGCCGCCTTCCAGGTATTGCTTAACTACGGGGTGCTGTTTGAAGCGCTGGAATTCTTCGAAGGGCGACAGCCAGGGGTTGTCGTAACACAGGTCGGTGATCAGTCCGATGCTGACCTGATTGTCTTCAATGTGGTATAGGAAGCTCCCACCGAAGGCGCCGTTTTCAGAGAGCGGCCAGCCTGTGGCGTGTTGTACCAGGCCCTGCTTATGCTTGGCGGGATCGATTTTCCACAGCTCTTTTATACCAATGCCATAGTGCTGTGGGTCTTTGCCGGCAGCAAGATCAAATTTCTCGATCAGACGCTTGCCAAGGTGACCGCGGCAACCTTCCCCGAACAGGGTGTACTTGGCGTGTAGCTCCATACCGGGCATGTAGCTGTCTTTCTGGCTGCCATCCGCACCGATACCCATATCGCCGGTGACGATGCCCTTAACACTGCCATCTTCGTTATAGAGAATGTCAGAGGCCGCAAAGCCGGGGTAAATTTCCGCGCCCATACCTTCGGCTTGTTCTGCCAGCCAGCGGCACAGGTTACCCAGGCTGATAATGTAGTTGCCTTCGTTGTGCATGGTTTTGGGAACCGCAAAACCGGGCACTTTCATAGCGCTTTCGGCGCCAGTCATATAATAGATGTCGTCGCCGGTTACTGGGGTGTTCAGCGGCGCGCCTTTTTCTTTCCAGTCCGGAAACAGTTCGTTGAGCGCGGTGGGCTCAAATACGGCGCCGGAGAG
>JBFEVY010000092.1:0-10939 GCA_041546665.1 Spongiibacteraceae bacterium
CAATCAGACCCGCCGCCGCTAGCAGTGGCGTAGCCGACGTAGACATGCCCACCAGCGCAAGACCCAACGCAAAAAACACAAAGCCCGGATACATGATGATATTTGCGCCGCGGCTGTCGAGCAGCCGGCCAGTCACCGGCCGGGAGACCAGCACCGTGATGGCGTAGACCAGAAAAAAGAAACTCGCCGCTTCGGTCAGATCACGTTCAAGCGCAAAGGCACTGAGAAACGACATCACGCTTGAAAAGCCCAGCGCACAGAGGAAAATCACGCTGCAAATCGGAATCACCTTGGGCTCAAGCAAGCGGCTTAAGGAAAAGCGCTTGGCCGGCGTAACAGACTCGGGCGCTGGCTCCGCTTCGGGTACCCGCAAGGTTGCCGCCACCAAAAACGTCACCACACTCAAGGCGCAACACACACCGAGAATGACCGAAAACCCGGAGTGTCCAACCAGATAAATACCGAAAAACGGCCCCACAGCCGCAGCCAGGGAGTTACTCATACTGAAGTAGCCCACCCCTTCCCCCCGACGGGATGCAGGTATCAGGTGGGCCACCACCGTGGCCGCAGCGGTTGCCGAAATGCCCACCGCAACGCCGTGCATAAACCGGTTGATGATTAGAAATCCGATGCCAGCTTTGACGAAGTAAAACAGACAGGCCACCACCGCGAGGGAC
The DNA here is from genome assembly GCA_041546665.1 of Spongiibacteraceae bacterium. Lineage (GTDB taxonomy): Bacteria > Pseudomonadota > Gammaproteobacteria > Pseudomonadales > Spongiibacteraceae > Spongiibacter. The sequence goes on from JBFEVY010000092.1 coordinate 678, forward strand.
AGGCCGATAAGAATGCTGCGCTTGCGACCAATGCGGTCAACATAGGGCCCCACCGCCAGGCGTCCGGCAAGCACGCCGACTATAAAAGCGCCCACTACCAAACCGGACTGGCTGACACTAGCCTGAAACTCATTGACGGCATAAAGCCCGATCACCACAACCAGCAGGTAGAAAACCGTAACCGCCAAAAAATTCACCGCGGAGACAATAATAAAGTCTCGCGTCCAAAGCCGGGCTTGCGTCATGAGAATGCCTTGCAGAATCGCGCCACTGTCGATAGAGCGACATCGAACAGAATTGTTATGTGTCGAGTATATCAGAATGGCAGGAAGGCAAGATAAATCGGGAGCGCCGCCGCGTTACGCGACAGGGGCACAGAGAGCAAAAGTGGGGAACCTCCCCACCTATGCAGATGATTCGGAAACCGCCGGCGCCGCACCAGCAACACATGGCGCGGCCGGTACAGCAATTCCTTACGCGGGATCCAACACCACTACGGGAATCTGGCGCTCGGTCGCCGCCTGGTAGTCGATATAGGGTGGATAGTATTCCGCCAACTCCTGCCACAGCGCCTCACGCTCGTCACCTTCGGCAACCCGGGCCACGGCCTTGAGTTCAGTATTGCCCACTTTTAACTGAGCATTGGGGTCGGCCTGCAAGTTCAGGAACCACGCCGGGTGGGTTGGCGCACCGCCTTTTGAGGCAATAACGCAGTAGCCGCCGCTTTTGGTTTGCTTGTAAATAAGGGGAATGATTGAAGGGTTGCCGGTTTTGCGACCAGTTGTGGTCAGCAACAGGGTGGTCAACATGCCGTTGCCGCCACCGAGGCTGCTGTCCCACATATGACCGGCCTCACCATCTTTCAGGTACAGCTCGATATGATCCTTGATCCAGGCGGGTAGATATTCGGGAATGCTAATTTCTGACATCTCAATGCTCTCCAATGAATAAACCTTGCCGGGCAGCATCTGCGCCAGCCCATTTAAAACGTGATTTTCAGCCCCGACTTTTCGCGGCGAGTTGAATAATATTGTTGGGAAACTCCCTCGCCACCGGGCAGGTGTAAGCCGTTAACATGGGAATAGCCCGCTTGCCCTTCATTTGCAGCAAATCGTCAGATGCCAGTTTCATCGTGCTCACCTCCTGTTTGCCGAAATACCGGAATAGTAACCTCAGCCAGCCGCAGTTTTATCATTTGCAGACCACCCTGTCACGACCAACGCCGGCCCCGTCCACCTCGCCTTGAGCAACGACATGACTGCACCGTCAGCAATCTCCAAAAGCGTCGTAAACAGCGCCAATTTCGCAGTGTTTGAAAATTGCGAAAAGCACAATATATTGCATTAGTTCGGCACTTTCGACACAAATTAGCCTATAAAAACTACATCATTTAAATTTCCTATCCATTCGATAGGAATAAATGAAGTTATGTTTTCCCCACCTTCTACTATATTTCCTGACGAGATAATTACACCAAGGGAGACGTTAACATGAAGAGGAAGACCTTACCGTTACTCGCCGCACTGGCAGTAGCGCTACCCGCCGCAGTGACATCCAGTTATGCCACTGCGCAATCCGACACCATGGCAAACCGTTACTGGTGGCCTGAAAAGCTAGACCTTCAGCCGCTTCGCCAGCACGCTGCCGAATCCAACCCCATGAGCGAAGACTTCGACTACGCCGAGGCCTTTAAAGCACTCGACCTCAACGAAGTTAAGAACGATATCAAAGCCCTGATGACGCAATCTCAGGACTGGTGGCCTGCTGACTACGGCCACTACGGACCATTTTTTGTGCGTATGGCCTGGCACGGCGCCGGTACCTACCGGGTCACCGACGGCCGCGGCGGTGTGGGCGGTGCTCAGCAACGCCTGGAACCGCTGAACAGCTGGCCCGACAACGTCAGCCTCGACAAAGCACGCCGCCTGCTGTGGCCGGTGAAGCAAAAATACGGCCGCAGTCTTTCCTGGGCTGACCTGATGGTACTGACCGGTAACGTGGCGATGGAGTCCATGGGCTTTAAAACCTTCGGTTACGCCGGTGGCCGCCAGGACGACTGGGAACCCGACACCGTATACTGGGGCCCGGAGAAGAAATGGCTGGACGACAAGCGCTACAGCGGCGACCGTCAACTTGAAAAGCCCCTCGCCGCCGTGCAAATGGGCCTGATCTACGTTAACCCCGAAGGCCCCAACGGCAACCCGGATCCCCTCGCCGCGGCGAAGGACATTCGCGAAACCTTTGGCCGCATGGCGATGAATGATGAAGAAACCGTCGCTCTGATCGCCGGTGGTCACACCTTTGGTAAAGCCCACGGTGCCCACGACCCCGCTGACTGCTTGGGCGCAGAGCCTGCCGCAGCCGGTGTTGAACAACAGGGCCTGGGCTGGGCAAACAAATGTGGTAAAGGTAACGCCGAAGACACCATCACCAGTGGTCTGGAAGGCGCCTGGTCCGCCAACCCCATTGCCTGGACTAGCCAATACCTGGATAACCTGTTCACCTATGACTGGGTAAAAACCAAGAGCCCCGCAGGCGCGATCCAGTGGATTCCCGCCAAAGGCGCGGCAGCTAACCTGGTACCGGATGCGCACATCGCCGGCAAACGTCACGCACCCATGATGTTTACCACCGACCTGTCACTGAAATTCGATCCGGCCTACCGCAAGATCGCCAAGCGCTTCCAGGAAAACCCGGAAGAATTCCAGCTCGCCTTCGCCAAGGCCTGGTTCAAGCTGACCCACCGCGATATGGGCCCACGCGCGCGCTACCTGGGTGCTGAAGTTCCCGCCGAAGAACTGATTTGGCAGGATCCCATTCCCGCAGTGGATTACGACCTGATCGGCAAGCGCGATATCAAAAAGCTGAAAGCCGCGATTCTGGACTCCGGCCTGACCGTTCCCGAACTGGTTAGAACCGCCTGGGCCTCAGCGGTCACCTTCCGCGGCACCGATATGCGCGGTGGTGCTAACGGCGCCCGTATCCGCCTGGCTCCGCAGAAAGACTGGGCGGTGAATAACCCGCAGGAACTGGCTAAAGTTCTCGGTAAACTGGAAGCCATCCAGAAAGACTTTAACGAGTCCAAATGGGGTAAAACCAAGGTTTCGTTGGCTGACCTGATCGTGCTGGGCGGTGCAGCGGCTATCGAGCAAGCTGCGGAAAAGGCCGGCCACAAAGTGGAGGTTCCGTTCACTCCGGGACGCAACGACGCCACTCAGGCACAGACCGACGTCTACTCCTTCTCGATGCTTGAGCCGAAGGCTGACGGCTTCCGCAACTATTTCGGCAAGGGTCTGAATCACAACCCCGCAGAAATGTTGGTGGATCGCGCCAACCTGCTGACCCTGACCGTACCTGAGATGACAGTCTTGGTCGGCGGCATGCGCGCCCTGGACGCCAATGCCGGGATGTCCAAACACGGCGTATTTACCAACCGTCCCGGCACCCTCAACAATGACTTCTTTGTCAATCTGTTGGATATGTCCACCAAATGGGAAAAAGCACCCAAGGCAATGGGCATCTATGAAGGTCGCGACCGCGCCAGCGGCAAGCTGAAGTGGACCGCCACCCCAGTAGACCTGGTGTTTGGCTCCAACTCGGAACTGCGCGCCGTGGCTGAAGTGTACGCCGAAGCCGGTAGCGAAGAGAAAATGGTAAACGACTTTGTCGATGCCTGGAGCAAGGTCATGAAACTGGACCGCTTCGACCTGATGTAAACCTGTAGCACGGCGTTTTTAACCACCCCCACAGTGACGTGACACCGGGTTAAAAACGCTCTTCGGCCTGCCCTGCAATGCTCGCATTGCAGGGCTTTTTTTGGTTCATGGTAAATATTGATGGAAAGAGGGTGGCTGTTGTACGTCGCCATTGCGCAAAGCGAAGCGCAACATTGGGCGCAGCGCTTGGCTATGTTGCGGTTACCGCCCTGCAGGCTCAACAGCAACCTACCCCCCGAATCAGCGATGAACCTTTTTTATTGAAAGCGAAAGGCCTTCGTAAGCGTTAACAATCTCGTCAGCGGTGGTAACCGAATGAGAGTGACCAGGGCCTACGAAAAATGGCCGAGTAACTGCTCGCCAAGCCACTCCGGTTCAGCCAACGAAATCCAGTGATGGCAAGGTCTGCGCTCATAGCGCCACTCGCCCTCAACCCAGGCTTTCGAATTGCGCATCTGCTCTTCAAGGCAGAACACATCACCTTCACTCCATATCCCCAAAGTGGGTGCCGATACCTTCGGATGTGATTTAAGCAGTACCGTTGACAGACTGGCCCGATAAATACGCAGCGCGGCGGTTAATCGGCCGGGCTCAGACAGGCGCGCACTGACCTCTACCATATCCGGATGGCTGCCAAACACCCGCGCCAGGGAAAACCGACCGCGGCCCCGCAGCAGACGCTCACTCAACCCAGCCAGGCAGAAGTAGACTATGTACCAGCCGGCAAGTTTCTGACCTAGCCCCGCCCGCGCATACGATGTTGGATGCCCCACCGACATCACGGCGAGTTTGCGCACCCGATGAGGGTAATGCGCGGCAAGCAGCCAGGCCTGCACTGCCCCCCAGTCATGACCAACGACAAAAACCTGCTCTAATCCGAGCTTATCCAGCAGGGCAATATGGTCTTTCACGATTTCCAGCACATTGTACTCGCGAACACGCGGTGCAATTTCAGATTGCCCACAACCCAAAGTGTCCGGCGCAATGCAGCGATAGCCCGACGCACACAGCAAGTCTATCGTGTTCGCCCACATTGCCGCCGAATCGGGAAAACCGTGCAGCAACAAAATCGCTGGACGACTGCTATCACCGGGATGGGTATCCAGGTATGAAAGCGAAAACCCGCGACGCCAAAAGCTACTGCGTGTGAGCTGATGCGCTTGCTGCGCCGTTGTCGTCGCGGTCATGATTCACTCCAGTCTTTTTGTTTAGGCATCTGAATGCTCGAAAGATACCCTGTGCTCGCGCATCAACTTGCAAATCAGACGATGTAAATATCGGTAGAACAATCCGGGGGTATGGCGCGCCAGTAGAACGGTGAGTTTGGCCCTTACGCCGGGAATGATCATCCACTTGCCGCTGTCCAGTCCTTTCATCATTGGCGGTATCGCCTCGGCCAATGTGAGACTTCCCCCCACCTGTTTGATCGCCAGCGACACCGGACTGCTGTCCAGCCGCTCAGCGTCGACCAGAGGTGTTTTGATTTCCGGCGGGCAAATGCAGCTCACGCCGATGCCAAGAGGTTCATATTCATAGCGCAGGGTTGTCGCCAATCCCACCACTCCGAATTTAGAAGCGCCGTAGGCAGCATAAGCATAGTTGCTGACCAGGCCGGCCATAGAGGCGATCAGTGCCAGGCGACTGCCACGACGCATATACGGCAACACCGCTGCGGCAAAGTGGCAACTTCCCTTCAAATTAATATCAATAACGCGGCTGAATTCCGCTGCGGTCATGTTAGCAAAGGTTTTATTGATCGCTATCCCCGCAGAATTGATCGCCAATTCGATGTTACCGAATTCAGCAACCGCAAGCCTCGCCGCTTCGGCAACCGCATCGGCCTCACAGATATTGACGGCAACACTCTGCCAGCGACTGCCGCCCTGCGCGGCAGCGTTGTCCAACGCAGCGCGAGCATCCTCCGGGACGGCAAGATCTAGAATACTCACCGCACAACCTCGGCCCAGTAACAACTCAGCAAAGGCGCGACCTATACCACTTCCTCCCCCGCTGATAATACAATGTGAATAGGTTTTCATTCAGACTCCTGTAACCGCCTTGCCCGCATTCAGTTGGTCGCTGTATATCAGATTTCGCCGATTTCACGCAGCCATTCTTCGGACCGACGCATGCCTTCGGCTAGCGTGATTTTTGGTTCAAAACCGAGCAGGCGTTGCGCCTTTGCGATAGAGAAACCGCCTTTGCGCGCGAACATGTACATAGTATCCGGCGTGGCTTCACTGGCCCGCGCCAACACCTTGTTGACCCGATCAAGCGCTGCTGTAATCGCCAGGGTAGCCTTCAGTGGCAGGCTGGGCGGATTGCCTCTGTGCCCCGCCCAACGCCAGTGGTGACCAAAAAACGCCCGACAGCTTATCGGCTCGTTGCCCCAGAGAATAAAAACCTGCCCTATCGCCGCGTCCAGCCCGGCGGCCAGTACGGCGCCGCCTATCAGGTCATCAATAAATACAGGGGTAAAAATGCCGCGCCCGCTATCAGGTAGCAGCAGCTGTTTGGCACGGGCCATTTTCAGCGGTTCAAGCAACCAGGCGCGCCCGCCTGGCCCGTAAACATCACCCGGGCGAATCACAGTGCAGGGAATTTCGCCCGCACTGTGAGCGGCCAACACTACATGTTCACTGGCTGCCTTGGCAACGCCGTAACGGTAGTGACTGCCGATGACTAGCGGGTAAGTCTCGTCGGCTCCCTCCGGATACTCCCATCCCATGGCCGCGATGGACGAGTAGTGCAAAAAACGTTTGGCCCCGCTGGCTACGGCCACATCCAGCGCATTGCGGGTTCCCTGTACAGTGATCTCACGATATCCCTGCCAGGACTCAGCCAGCGAGACTATTGCTGCAGTATGAATAAACAGCTCACAGTCACTGGCGTGTTCGCTCCACAGTTCCGGTTTCACAAGATTACCGGCAACAATGCCATTGTCCGGGTCGGCATGGATATCCATGCCTCTTACCTCACAGCCAAGCGCTCGGTAACGCGCCATCAACTTACGACCGATAAAACCGTTGGCACCAGTAATAAAGACCCGTTCAGGAAGCACCGGGATCTGCCCCGCACTGCCCACAGGCAGTTCGTTCACACTCACAACAGCGACTCTCTCGTTATTTTAAATGGGTAACGCGCCGCTTAGCGGCGAGTGTAATCGTGCGGCTTGGGAGTAATGTATTTTGCCGGTTCCATGCCGCGCTCCTTCACCAACATATCGAACATATGCATATACATGGTGGTGTCCATAATTCCAACGTAGTTGCCGTCGGCATCGAAGTTCACATTGGCACCGTGAACCACCATTACGGTGTCGGTAGTCTCAGTATTGTCTTCCGGTACCGAAAAAGTATGAATGGAACCGCCGGGCTCATACAGGTAGCTGCCGGCGGTCTGCGGCTGATCGGGATACTCGACATAATTCCAGCGACCAGTCAGCGTAAAAAAGTGAACCGTACCAGTGTGATAGTGAGTCGGCAGTACCGTACCGGGATGAAACACCGCACGCACCACCCAGACATTCTCATGCGGATCAAGAAACAGCGGCTGGGCATCGACCCGCCCAGGCAGATCCGGGAAGACATCCTCAAACATTGGCAGCTCATTGGTATTTAGGGTCAGCAGGTCTTTGTGGTTGAAATAAGGAATAGGCATCATCGTCGTGTCTCCTGTTATACATTATTCGCCTGAGCGGAATCTCAGCGCATACACGGGCCGGGCCCGGCAGATGTGTCCGCCATAATTATCTGCCCCTGAGACACGGCAAGGCTTGACCTTTCACGACCAGCATTTGATCATTCGCGAATGGATTATATTGTTCGCAGTGGTGGATTATCCGGTTTTCTGGAGCTCGTCGAGTCACTCGGGCGGGACCCCCTTGCGCTGCTGGAGGAGGCGGGTGTTTCTCCCGCAGCATTGAAAGACCCAGATACCTACCTGCCCTACCTCGCGCTACCACGACTGCTGAATCTTGCCGCGCAGCGGTGCGAGTGCGATGATTTCGGCGCCCGCCTCGGGCTGCATCAGGGCCTTGAAATTACCGGCGCAATGGGTGCCCAGGTATGCCTGCAGGAGACCATGGGCGACGCCATGACGATGATCCATCGGCATCTGGATTTTCATGCCAGGGGCTGTCTGATTACCCCCGAGGTCATCGCAGGTAAAACCGTCCTGACAATGGAATTTGCCTTCGCAGACCAGATTGACTGCAGCCATCTTATGGCGATGAGTATGGGAGTACTGAAGCGAAGCTTAAGTCAGCTACAGGGCGGCATGCTGTCTCCATTGCGGGTGGAGATGCAGCAGGAGGCACCGAGCACCACCAGCAACTACAGCCGATTATTTTCCGCCCCCGTGAAGTTTGGGCAGGCCTTTAACCGAATTTATTACCCGAGCGACCTGAAAAACCTGCCGGTTCAACCAGAGCCCGGCGTGCGCCGCGCGCTACTCGCTCTGTGGCGACGAAGCGGCTCGGAGAAATTACCGCTGAGTCTGTCACAACAGGTTGAAAGGGCAATCACCAGTTTACTGCCCACCGGTGACTGCGACCTCAACACCATTGCCAGCATGGTGGAACTCCACCCCAGAGTGCTGCAAAAATTGCTTAAAAGAGATCAGCAAAGTTTTAGCTCTATTCTTAAAACCACCCGAGAAAAACTGGCGAGGGAACACCTTGCACACAGTAAAATTTCGCTGACGGAACTGTCCTTATATCTCGGCTTCGGTGACCTGGCCGTATTTAGCCGCAGTTTTAAAAAATGGACCGGCCTGCCGCCCAGCGAATGGCGACAAAAATACAACTCCGCTCAAGAACCAACAATGGCTCCGCGTGATTACGCAGCACACCCTGTTTATCGTTGAATACCTTATTCCGCCGGCACTGCTATTTTAATTTCGACGCCCAAATCGCCAATTTGTGTTTCATGGTCACTTGGGAAACCTGATCTTCCGGCAGCGGTTGAATCACCTTGTCGTGAACTAATAGCCGGTAGATATATTCTATTTTCTCCGCCGCCGAATCGGTGGGCTCAAATTCGACAACCCCTCTTTTTTCACCGTATTTCATGCCCTCGGTGATCGCCTTTTTTAACAGTTCTTTTTCATTTTTTATTTTTTTCACGTATCGACCTTCCCTCGTGCGTAGGTGCTGAACAGAACCGGGTGATCTGGCCCACCTCTACCGCGGTATAAAGTGGGCCAATGTGATTGCGGCGATTTCAGTGTAGCACGGCTGCCGGTGTGGGAAGCCGTCGTTATCCATCAGCCGTTATTGTCGGCAACAAGGTACTGTTCCTCCGCCCGCTCCCGCCGGCTCTGTACCGTCATTCTGGCGCGGTATTTTCGCCACCAGATTATCACGCCGGTAATACTGAGCATCGCCACCACCAGACCCATTACGGATATCAGGATGCGCCCGGGCAGACCGAGAATTCGGCCCGAGTGCAGGGGAAACTGGGCCTGTACAAACAAGTCGGCCGCCGTACCCTGCCAGGGTAGCCAGTTACCGAGCGGCTCGCTGGTGAGGGCATCGATAAACACCGCCTTATGACCGACACCACCCGCCCCGTGCCCCTGATCTGCGTAGAAGAATTCCAGTCGGTAGACACCGAATTCCCGCGCATACCAAAGACTGGCCACCGGCTCGTCCCAGTTGTTTTCAAGTCCTTGCTGTTGACCAAGGGCAATGGCCTTTGCAAAACCAAAATCCGGCTCGACGGGATTGAGATGGCCGCTGGGTGCACGGCTGTCAATCGGTGTGGGGGTCACCTCAGACACCATGCTCATAACGGGGAAAAACACCTCCCGATAGAGATTCAGCGAAAATCCGGTAAAGGCAATAATGAACAGCAGCACCCAGGTCCACAGGCCAAAGGCGCGGTGCAGATCAAAATTCAGTTTCCGTGAACCCGCCCGCCAGCGAATTTTCCAGGCGTTTTTCCAGCGCTGCCAAAAATCACTCAGGCCGGATTGTCGCACCATGGCCTCCCGTCGCTGACGCTTTGGCGGCAGGGTGAGATAAAAGCCAACAAAGCAATCCAGCGTCCAGATCAACGCGACAATCCCCAGCAGCAGCACACCCCAGTGGATCTCATTAAACTCCGGTATATGCAGACTGAAATGCAGTTTATAGAGAAACGAAATAAAATTTTCGCTGTTGACCGGCCACACCGCGCCCCATTCCCGCTTGCCGAGCACCTGCCCGGATACCGGGTCAACATACACCTGATTAAAATCCGGCTTATAGAGTTGTCCGGTCGCGGGATTTACCCGAGGCTCAACCCAGTAGTAATAACTATGGCCGGGCTCCGCAGCCGTTTCGTAATAGGTCACCTGAATCTGCGGATACTGCGCTTCGATTTCAGTCGCGATTTCGGTGGCGCTGCGCGGTGTACCCTGGCTTGCCGTTTTTAGCAGATGCGGATTTAGCCACTCATCCAGCTCGTGATCCCAGGAAATAATCGCGCCGGTTAATCCGGTAATTACCAGAAACAGCGCAATACCCAAGCCGAGGTAACGGTGAACAAGAGTCATTATCTGGCG
>JBFEVY010000129.1:0-9300 GCA_041546665.1 Spongiibacteraceae bacterium
ACGGTATTTCCCGGCGCGGATCCCGCATACCTCGCCAAGAGTCCGGTCGGCAAGGTGCCCTGTATTGAAACCGAGCGCGGTTGCCTGAGCGAGACCAGCGTGATTCTGGAATATATCGAAGCCCACTATCCTCAATCTCCTTTGTTGCCCAGCGATCCTTGGGAGCAAGCCAAGGTCCGCGAGGTAATGAAAATTGCCGAGCTGTACCTGGAGTTGTCCGGGCGGCGTCTGTTTCCTCAGGCATTGATGGGTAAGGAACTGCCTGCCAGCGTCAAGGAAGAAAATAAACTGGTAATGAAAAAGGCCTGTGCGGCGATCGCGGAGCTGTGCAGTTTCACGCCCTATGCTATGGGCACTGAAATGACCCTGGCGGATATCGCCCTGCGCTATAGCCTGGTGGCGGCAGAGATTTCGGCCAAGACCGTGCTGGCCTGGGATATCGCTGACGATATTCCCGGTTTGCAAACCTGGCAGGTGATGATGGCCGATTCCGAAATTTCCCAGCAGCTCGACCACGACATGCAGGAAATGATGCCCAAGTTCCTGGCCTATCTGCAGCAGAGCGCCTGATGGCGTAAGCAGACCCTAAATGGCCTGCTCGAGGACTTCCAGTTCCTCCTGCAGGCTCAGCCACTGCTCTTCCAGGTCGGCGTTACTGCTGCTGAGTTGTGCCTGCTCCGCCAACAAACCCTTGAGTTTGTCCTTATTCGCCTCGTCGTAAAGACTGGTATCGGCCAGGGCGGACTCCAGTTCGCTCAGGCGATTGCTGTGGGTCTGCATTTTCTCTTCAATCTGGCGGATCGTCTTGGTCAGTGGAGCCAGTTTGGCCCTGCGCGCGGCGGCTTCCTGACGGGCCTGCTTCTTGTCGACTGGCGGTGCGCTGGCTGGTGCGTCCTGCTCTGGTGCGGTGTCTGCGTTGCGGTTGCGTTTCAGCAGCCAATCCCGGTAGTCGTCCAGGCTGCCATCGAAGGGCTCAGCCTTGCCGTCATCAACCAGCAGTAGCTCGTCGACGGTGTTCCGGATAAGGTGGCGGTCGTGGGAGACCACAATGACCGCACCCTCAAATTCCTGCAGGGCCTGGGTCAGGGCGTGACACATTTCCAGGTCGAGGTGGTTGGTGGGCTCGTCCAGCAGCAACACGTTGGGGCGTTGCCAGACAATAATGGCCAGAGCGAGCCGGGCCTTTTCGCCGCCAGAGAAGTTTTCGCAGCTTTCCTCGGCCTGTTTGCCGCGGAAATTAAAGCCACCCAGAAAATTGCGAATATCCTGCTCTCTCGCCTCGGGGCTCAGGCGCTGGAGTTGCAATATCGGGCTGGCGCCCAAGTCCAGAGATTCGAGCTGGTGCTGGTGAAAATAACCCAGATACAGGTGCTCGCCCTGCTGGCGCTGGCCGCCCAGCAGAGTCAGGGTGCCGGCGAGGGTTTTCATCAGCGTCGACTTGCCGGCGCCGTTTGCCCCCAGCAGGCCCAGGCGGGTAGAGGGGTGAATGCTCAGATTGATATTGCGCAGCAGTGGCGCGCTGTAGCCCAGGTCGGCATGGCTCAGGCTCAGCAGCGGGTCGGAAAACCGGCTGGGCTCGTAAAAGCGAAAGCGAAACGGTGAGTCGATATGGGCGGGAGCAATCTCGCTCATTCGCTCCAGGGCCTTCAGGCGGCTCTGGGCCTGTTTGGCCTTGCTGGCTTTGGCCCGAAAGCGGCGCACAAAGTCTTCCATGTGCGCGCGCTCGGCCTGTTGTTTTTCAAAGGCTTGCTGCTGCTGGGCTAGGCGCTCGGCGCGCTGGCGTTCAAAGGCGCTGTAGTTGCCCTTGTAGCGGATCAGTTCGCAGCGCTCCAGATGCACTACGTGGTCGCAACTGGCGTCGATAAAGTCCCGGTCGTGGGAAATCAGTAGCATCGTGCCGGGGTAGCGCTGCAGCCATTGCTCCAGCCATAGGCTGGCATCCAGGTCGAGGTGGTTGGTGGGTTCGTCCAGCAACAGCAGGTCAGACGGGCACATCAGCGCCTGGGCAAGGTTGAGGCGGATGCGCCAGCCTCCGGAGAAGCCGCTGACCGGGCGTTTGATATCGTCCAGACTGAAACCCAGCCCCAGCAGCAGGCGCTCGGCGATGCTGGGAATCTCGTAGGCTCTCAGGCTGTCGAGCTCGCCGTGCAGCTCGGCAATGCGCGAATCCTGCTGGCAGTTGGCAAGTTCCGCCTCAAGCCGGCGAAATTGCAGGTGGCCGTCGATAACATAGTCCAGGGCGGCGCGATCACTGGCGTCGACTTCCTGGCGCATCTCGGCAATTTGCCAGCTGCCGGGAATCTTCAGCTCGCCGCTGTCGTAGCCGAGGTGGCCGCAAAGCAGTTGAAAAAGGCTGGATTTGCCGGTGCCATTGGCGCCAACCAGGGCCAGGTGCTCGCCGGGATTAATGCGCAGGTTGACCTGCTCCAGCAGAGGCTTGCCGCCGCGTTGTAAACTGAGGTTCTTGAGTTCGATCATGATGGGGCGCGATTATACCCGTGTCGGCAGAAGGCAAGGAGAGGTTAAGGCCTTGGAGAGTGAAAAAAGATTGGCGGAGCAAGGTTTGTGGGAGTTTGCCCTCGCCCAATACCCGCGGCCGGGGGTGGAGGCGCTGTGCCTGGAGCTTCAGGATGAGCACGGTTTGGACGTGCCGGTGCTGTTAGCCCTGGCCTGGGCGGTGGTGCAACATCGGGCTCCCGCCGAATTCGACCGGTGCCTGCAAGCGGCGTTGTGTTTTGCGGGCAGTCACGTCTATCCGCTAAGGGCATTGCGCCGCCGCGCCAAGCCTTTGGGGAACCCGTCGTTTTACGAGGCCCTGAAGAAGGCGGAGTTAGCGGCAGAGAGGGTGCAGCTGCGCATTCTGGAGGAAGCGTTCGGGACGCTACCTGTTGTCGCCAGTACTGAGCCGGTGTCGACGAGATTGACGTGTGTGTTGGAGGAGTACGCCCGCCGCCACGGGAGCGGTGCCTGGCAGGCGAAGGTGGTCAGGCTGGCGGCGTGTCTGGCCGCCAATGTGCCGTCAGAAATTCTCGAATAAGCTCGCTAGGCGGTCTTCGGCTTTGTCCGGGTGGCTGGGAATATCGCTCATCCGGTGGACAATTTGGCGCTGCGGTGCTGGGCGGGGTGCCGGCGCGCGGGTTTCTGCCGGTTTTTCTGCAGGTGCTGCAGCCGGTGTTTCCGCCGGCTTGCTTGTTTCGGCCGGTTTGGTTTCGCCTTTCGCTGGTGTTTGAGGTTTTTCGACTTCTTTTGCTGGTTTTTCGCTACTTTTCGCCGTTGTTGCTTGTTTTGCTGCGGGGGCGGCGCTCGGGCGGGCAGGTTTCTCTGTTGCTTTGCTTGCTGCGCTAGTATCGCTCTCGCTGGGCTTGGGCTTGGGCTTGCTGGGGGGGGCGGCTTTTTTCTCTACTGCTGGAGCGGTTTTACTGGGCGTGATCGGGGATTTTAGCGCCTTTTCGGTGTCTTTTAGCGCCTTTCTGACCGCTTTCTCTTTGCGGATTTCCAGCTTCAGATCGACCGCATCCCGCTGTAGGCCTGCGAGCTTTTCCTGTTCCTCGGCAAAGCGGGCCTCTGCCCGTTCAAAACTGGTTTGGGCGCGCTGAATGATGCTGGGGCGACTGCCGGCTTTTTCGGTGACAGCAAGCTTGGTGCGGTTGACATCCTCGCGGGCTTTGTCAGTTCGGGTTTTCTGGCTAACTAATTGTTTTTCAAGGGCTTCGAGTTGTTTTTCTAAGGTGGTAAGCTGTTTCTCACGCAATGCATCTAGCTGACTTTGCAGCGCCTGCAGTTCATCGAGCGGATTGCGGTTGGCCGCAGCTTTTTTATTATTGCCTGCCATATCCTTAACTCTTTTCCATGTCTGTAAGAATGCCATTCTTCATTATACAAAGATGCCGGGCAGAATCTATCGCTGAGTGTGAGGCCCGTGGCAGATTTGTTGAGCGTGCGGGGTTGCGGGAACACTTGCGACACACTATGGTCTTACCTGCACTGCGGCGAGCGCCTGGACGGCGAGGGTGCCCACGGCTGCAATAACATTGTCCAATTCCCAAATTAAGGTAACTAGATGAATAAGTTGATTGTTGGCACGCTGCTGGTCAGCGGCATGTTAGTGGCGTGTGGTGAAAAATCCACCTCTGAGCCCAAGCTCGACTCTGAGATTTCCAAAGTGAGCTACGGGATTGGGGTCAATATCGGTTCTCGTTTTGGTGATGACCTGCCGCTGGATGTGGATGCCTTTAGTGTCGGGGTGCGCGATGCCCTCGAAGGCAAGGATCTGCGGATGACTGAAGAAGAGATCATGAGCACCCTGCAGGCCTTCCAGGAAAAGCAGGTTGCCAAGCAGCGTGAACAGTCTCAGGCCCTGGCAGACAAGAACAAGGCTGACGCCGATGCCTTTTTTGCGAAGAACGCTAAAGAAGAAGGTGTAATCACCACCGAATCCGGGCTTCAGTATCAGGTAGTCAGCGCGGGTGAGGGCGGCAAGCCTGGCCCTGATGACACTGTTGAAGTGCATTATGAAGGCAAGCTGCTGGACGGCACAATTTTCGACAGCTCCTACAAGCGCGGTGAGACCGTGAGCTTTCCGGTTAACGGCGTGATTCCCGGCTGGACCGAAGCCCTGCAACTGATGCCGGTTGGCTCCAAGTGGAAGCTGTTTATTCCCCCTGAGTTGGCATATGGCCCTGGTGGCGCTGGTCAGATGATCGGCCCCAATGCTGCACTGGTCTTCGATGTCGAGCTGATTAACATCGTTACCGAAGAGGGTGGCGAGGGCTGATTCTTCCCCTTGTTTACTGCTCATAAAAAAGCCCCGCAGTGTCGGGGCTTTTTTATGTCCGCAATCTGGTAGGCCTTGGCAGGCTCTAGAGAGAGCTGCTCAGAAATTGTCTGCCGACCCAGACGCTGAGCCAGTAACCCGTTGAATAGGCAGCGATAAGATAGCCAAACATGGTCAGGTAGGAGGGGAAGGTCATCTCCTTGACCTTGCTCATCGCAATAATACCCGCGGCGGAACCGATCACCAGCAGAGAGCCGCCCACCCCTGTGGAGTAGGTGACCGCAAGCCAGTCCGCCGGCCCCATGCTGATATCGGCTTTGAGGAGTGCCGCAGTGAGGGGAACGTTGTCGATCAGTGCGGAGCAAACCCCCAACAGGTAGTTGGCAAGCTGCACCGGCATGACGTGATACAGGTCGGTCAGGCGGTTGAGAATGCCAATCTCTTTAAGAATGCCGACGATTAACAGCACGCCGAGGAAGAACAACAGGGTGTCGAACTCGATTTCGCGAATATAGTTGAGTACGTTTCTGCTCGACTCGCGGCGCTGCAATGCCTGCGCAATCAAGAACATGGCGCTGAGTCCGAACAGAAAGGTCAGCACCGGAGGAACCTGAAAAAGTACATTTAACAATAGCGTGCTGAGGATGGTGGTCAGGAATATCAGCGCGATCACCTTGTCTTTGCCGTCAATTGCTGTGGTGTCATTGTTGAAGTAAACGCGGCCCTTCATCCTTGCAGACAACATCAGTGCGAGCAGCAGTACGCCGCAGGCCGAAGGCAGTACCAGCATTAGCAGCTTGGCAACGGTGACTTTTCCAGCCAGAAAAATCATCAAGGTGGTAACGTCGCCAGTGATCAGCGATACACCGCCGCTGTTTACCGCAAACACTACCAGGGTGGCGTATTTGAGTCGCTTGCGTGCTTCAACCTTCAAACTGGTAATTACCGCGAGGGCTACCAGAGTGGCAGTGACGTTATCTGCAAGAGAGGAAAACAAAAACGCAAATACGCCCAGCAATAACATTAATGTTCGCTCGTGCAGACTTTCGGGCAGAAGATGTTGGACGATATTTGAAATAAAACCGCGGCTGTTGAGATAAGCGACGAAGGTCATCGCCGACATCAAAAATAGCCAAAGACTGGCGATCTCCAGCAGGTTTTCGTTGAGCTTGTCGGTGATGTTTTCCGCCGGCAGGCCGTCGAGGCCGAAGGTGTAGGCGAGCAGCCAACTTAGTGTCCCGATAAACAGGGTGGTTTTGGCTTTGTTGATGTGAATGAGTTCTTCAAAAAAAACTGACAGCAGCGCGGCGAGCGCGAGTATAACGAGGGCAACGTGCATGGGCGAGGTGAATCCGCAAGCGATTGGGGGGAGTCGCTAGTGTAACAGTTTCCTCCCCCGCTTTTAATTCGCCTCGCTTTAAAACATGCATTTTTTAAAGGATTACCTGGCGCTCGCTGTACTCAGATTGCAGCGGCTTTTCGCGAGCCCTCATCTTTGCTTTGTATTTCAATAACATCGGAAATCAGCGGAGAAATTTGTTCGTTAACCCAGCTTAACAGGGCACGGGATTCTGCTTGGGTAAAACGAGTGCCGGGCAGCACGTCGGTTGTGTGTGGCTGACGGTCAAACCAAAGCTGATCGCAGGGAGAAAGCTCGGGGCAGCTTGCCAGCCACACTATCGTGTCGGCACCCATGCGGGCGTCACGCAGCCGATATTCGAGCTTTTTGTGAAAACCCGGCAGCGATTTTGCGACGCCGGGGGTGTCAGCCCAGCCAGGATGCATAGCGTGTAACTGGTGAGTGACGTCGCGGCCCCAGGTTTGCATGTAGCACAGCAAAGCCCGTTTTGCTCGGGCATAGGCTTTGCTGCCGTTATAGGGCTCGTTTTGAAATTGCAGATCGTCCAGGTTCAATGCGCTCAGGTAAAGGCCGCCAGAGAGCACATTAATTACGCGGCTGTTGTGACCGAGGCAGGGCGACAGTATTTGGTAAAGCAGCGCGGGCGACAGGAAGTTGATTGCCAGGGCAGATTCGTAGCCTTCTGATGTTTCTTCGCGTTGTTCAGGAAGAGCGCCGGCATTGTTAATTAATACGTCGATACGAGGATGATCCGCAGCGATGCGCTGTGCTGCTCGAGCGGTTTCCTTCAGCGACGACAGCTCGGCCTGATAGCAGTGCAGCTTTTCTGGCGCGCAGCCGCTGAAATCCATAATGGTGCGGGTCGCTTCTTTCAGGCGCTGAGGGTCGCGCCCCAGTAGTATCAGCTCGGCGCCAAGGCGGGCGAGTTCGCAGGCAGCGGCGAGTCCCAGCCCTGAGGTAGGCCCGGTGAGAACCACCGTTTTGTCATCCATTCTGTGGCTGAGGCCCTTGTTGGGCATGGCAAGGTAGCCCCGCTGAGTGAAATTGACGATTGCGGGCAGTAGCAAGCGATCACCAAGCCGGGTTTTAAAGCTGGGTTTGCGCGGTGCGGTTTGTGTCTCAAGGGCGGCTTTTAGACCCGTTACGGCGGTCTTGCCCAAGCGCTTGAAGTAGGGCCTGGCGAGTGCGGCACTGCCTCGGGGCAGCCAGTCTATATCGAGCTGGGCCGTATAGGTGATTCTTGTTCTCTGGAGGTTAAGCTGGGTGAACTGAATGGTGTCCAGTGCGCTGAACTTGTCGCCCTGTCCTGACAGCACCAGTCGTTTATTGGGGCTGACCTCAAGCTGGGTGTAGCTCATCTCGGGTTTAAAGCCCAGTGAGTTCAGGGTGACGGTGTAATGTGTGCCAGCTTTAACCGGGCCAGGGGTGGTTTTCACCGCCCGGAATACGCCTTTATCCCACTGCTCGATGGTGGAAAAATCTTGCAGGTAGGCGAAGCAGTCATTAATAGTGCGGCGAACGGTAATGGTTTCGCGCAGAGTGATTTTCATGGTTCCAGCCTGTTCTGTGCTTGATAACCCGCTGTACGAGTCAAGCCGGTGGCGTGGATCAGAAAATAAGTTTCAGGTGTGTTGTGTCTCGTTGCTTAGCCCTGAGCGGGCTCCCCGCAAGGGGGCGCTGAACTCAGGAAATGTTTGGGACAAACAGCACCAGAATAGCCATAAAAAAGACCAGCATGGCGAGGTGATTGTTAAGCGTATCCTTGAACATTGCAGACTCCTTCTAAATGGTGACGGTTCCCTCCGCCGGCAGACCATGGTCTGACAAAATCACGCAGCGGCAAAGTGGTTTTGGCGGTAATTTTGCTTCCCAAAATAGTGCGATTGTTATACGCAATACGGTGCAAGTCGGTTTTAAATTGGTGCTTGGGAAGCTACATATTTCACCGTGTTCAGGGCGTAGTGTGTGGTGAAACGGCGCGCTTTTCACGGCCGTAATTGTACTTATGGCGGTGGCTCGAAAGGCCGTGTGCAGCTACGGTTTACTGCGATTTTGGGGTGTGGGCTGTGCCGGCAGTTCCTGACAAATTGCGCTACAGTGTCAGTATCTTCATTGCCTGGGCGAGCTACGATGTGGCTCGCCCAAGTCATAATAACAATGCCGGGGGAAATAATGGCCGCTATTGCCGAACGTATTCACTATCGCAGCTGCAATCTGTGCGAGGCCATGTGTGGGGTGGAAATACGCCTTGAACAGGAACAGATTGTCTCGATCAAGGGGGACAAAAATGACCCCTTCAGCCGCGGTCATATCTGCCCCAAGGCTGTGGCGCTCAAAGATATTTACGAAGACCCGGATCGCCTGCGAAAGCCGCTGGAGCGCACTGCGGATGGCTGGAAGGAAATCAGTTGGGACGAGGCCTATAACAAAGTTGCCGCGGGTTTGCAGCGGGTGCAGCAACAATACGGGCACGATGCCGTGGCGACCTACCTCGGTAACCCCAATGTGCACAATCTGGGGGCAAGCCTGGGACTGCCGGGTTTTCTGCGGGCTTTAAAAACCTGCAATAAATTTTCCGCCACCTCGGTAGATCAGTTGCCTCATCACCTGGTGTGCCACCATGTGTTCGGCCACCAGCTTCGCATTCCGGTGCCGGATATTGATCGCTGCGATTTCTTCCTGGTGTTTGGCGGTAATCCGGTGGCGTCAAACGGCAGCATCATGTCGGTGGCGGATGTGAAAACCCGCCTCAAGGCGATCAATAAGCGCGGTGGGCGCGTGGTGGTGGTTGACCCGCGGCGCAGTGAAACCGCTGAGATTGCCTCGGAACATTTTTTTGTGCGTCCGGGTAGCGATGTGCTGGTGCTGCTCGCCATGTTGCAAACCTTGTTCGCAGAGCAGCTGGTGTGCTGGTCGCAGCAGGCAGAATACGCTGAGGATCTGGCTGATATCGCTGCGGCCGTTGCGCCCTACACCCCCGAACGGGTCGAGGCAGCCAGTGGTTTCCCCGCGGCCTCGTTGCGGCAGTTGGTGCACGACTTTGCCGCCGCGGAAACGGCAGTGTGCTACGGGCGCATGGGAGTGTCCGTTCAGCAGTTCGGGGCCTTGAACCAGTACCTGATCATGCTGATTAATATTCTGACCGGGCGCCTTGATACCGAAGGCG
>JBFEVY010000265.1:0-5073 GCA_041546665.1 Spongiibacteraceae bacterium
CCCCCACCAACAGCGAGATGCCGCCAAGTGCCGCTATAATCAGAGTGAGAATTCCGAGGATGTTGTTGAGGGTTTGCAACATATCTTCCTGGGTAAACAGGGTAAAGTCCTCTCGCCCGTGACGATCCGTCAAACGCTCCTTGATTTGTCGACTGATCCCCGCTGAGCTCGCCTGCTCGCTGAATACCACGTCAACTTCCATCAGGCTTTCCCGGTTAAACAACTGCTGGGCACGGGATGCAGGAATATACACCGCGTCGTCGAGATCAAAGCCCAGCATCTGCCCCTTGGACTCCATCACCCCAAGCACCCGGTATCGACTATTGCCAATGCGAATAAGTTCACCAAGCGGACTTCGTTGGCCAAACAATTCTTTCTTCAGACCGGCGCCGAGTACCGCAAAGGGTCGCGCCGCCGCCGGGTCATCCGGAGGTAAAAACCGCCCCTGCGCCACATCAATATGCCAGGCCTCCGAGGCCTGGTGCCCAACCCCAAAAATGTTGGTGTTGCGTGAGTAGCGCCCGCCCTCCACGCGCGCCGTGCCACTGATTACCGGCACGACCGCTTCGACATGAGGAATGTGTCTAAGCATCTCGGCATCGTCGATACTCAGAGGGCGAACTGAATTCAGCATGCCCGCCATCCCCTGGGTTGTCGCACGCCCCGGCGTTACTGCGATGATTCGCGTGCCGAACTGCGAAAAGCTCTCCAGCAGATACACCCGCAGCCCTTCCCCGACCGAGGTCAACAGCGCAACGGCGGTAATTCCAATGGCAATACCCAAAATCGTCAGGGCGCTGCGCTGTCGGTTGCCCAACACAGACCGAAACACCCATAGCAAGGCATCAAGAAGTTTCACACAAATTCCACCCTAGGCACCCATCGCTAATGTTTTTGTAAAGCTACAACCGGCGCCAGGGCGCTGGCACGGCGCACCGGCACCCAGGCAAACGCAGCGCCACTGACCACCGCTACCAGCACTGCCAATACCGGTGCCCAGACCGGTGGTACGAAAGCAATACCCGGCATCAATAACCTTGCCGCAAAAACTAACACCGCACCGAAGACCAGACCGAGTAACGCGCCGAGACTACAACTGAGCGTAGACTCCAATAAAAACAGTTTTGTCACCTGCCGGGTCGACGCGCCCAGGGCCTTCAGCAAACCAATTTCTTCGGTGCGCTGCGTTACGTTGATCAAGGTTATGTTCATGATCAACACACCAGCCACCAGCAGGCTGATAGAGGCAATGGCCGCCACCCCCAAATTCATGGTTCGCAGAATGCCGTCCAGGCTACTCAACATCGCATCGGGGCTGACCACGGTAACGTCCTCTTCGCCCTGATGCAGGGTCTTCATTAAAGCAAGAATCTGCTGACGGCTGGTTTCAGCGTCCCGCCCCGGCGCCAGCTTCACAATCAAGCGGAACAGGCCCGGTGTGTTAAACAGGCGCTGCGCCGCCGCGACGGGAATCAGCACCGCATCACTCAAGTCCATGCCCATGGCATCACCGCGCCCGGCCAGAACCCCAACTACCCGGCACCGATAGTCCGCTACCCGCAAGCTCGCCCCCACCGCAGGATTACTACCCAGGATTTCCCTGCGCAGGGTCTCACCAATCAGACAATCATCCCCGGCTTTGCGAATATCGCCACTGCGAATATTCTTGCCCTCGGCAAACTCCAACTGACGAATATCAACAAAGGCTGCGCTGCTGCCTAAAATCAGTACTTCCCTGGCGCGTTCCCCAAAAGACACATCGGCGCTGCCAATGACCACCGGCGCAACATCCTCTACCGCTGACAAACGCCGCTGCAGAATGTACGCCTCGTCCAGGGTGATATCCCTTGCTGCGGTGCCGGTAACCGGCGGCAAGCCACCGGTCGTTTCATTGCGACCGGGAAACACCGCAAGAACATCCGCCCCAAGATAGGAAAACTCGTCGAACACGTAGCGCCGCGCACCTTCACCCAATGCGGTGAACACCACCACCGACGCCACCCCCAGGGAAATAGCGAGTAGCACCATGGCGCTGCGAAACCGGTAGCGCGAAATGGCCTGCCAACAATATTGCGCCGCATCACGGGGAAACATTATTTGCCCCTGTTTCGTCTGCAACCACCCTGCCGTCTACCATGGTGATCCGCCTGGCGGCGCGCCTTCCCAACGCGGCATCATGGGTCACCACCAGCAGCGTTATCCCTTCGTCGTTGAGCTCCTCGATTAGCTCAACCACTTCAGCACCAGAGCGGCTATCCAGGTTTCCGGTCGGTTCGTCGGCAAGTAACAAGCGCGGCCGGCGCACAATCGCTCGGGCCAGGGCCACCCGCTGGCGCTGGCCACCGGATAACTGTCGGGGAAGATGGTGGCCGCGTTCAGCGATGCCCAAACGCGCCATGGCCTGCTCGGCCAGCGCCCGGCGCTCGCGGGCGGGAATCCCCACCAACATCATGGGCAGCTCGATGTTTTCCCGCGCCGTCAACCGCGGAATCAGATGGTAGGCTTGGAACACAAAGCCAATCATCTCACTGCGCAACAAGGCCCGCTCGGGTTCTGCCAGTGTTGTGGTCTCCGTGCCATCCAGTGTAAAACTGCCGGCGTCGGGCAAATCCAGCAAACCCAGCATATTCAACAGTGTGGACTTACCCGAGCCCGACGGCCCCATCACGGAAAGATACTCCCCCTGCGCAATGCTGAGGTTGACCTTGTCCAGCGCGTGAACAGCCTGGTCACCGAGATAAAAGGTTTTGCTGATATCTTTCAGTTCGATCATTCGTTGGCAATGGCATCACTGCGCGCCTGCGCCGCGACCCCCTCCGCTATACCAGGCAGATCAGGACTGCGCACCACCCGGTCACCGAGATTCAAACCCGCGCGAATTTCGGTAAAAGACCAGTTGCCAATACCCACTTCTACCTGCTGCTTGTGCAACACCCCGCCTTCAGTCACTACCCAGACGCTGCCATCGGGTAGCAACGCTTCGGTGGGAACGCGCAGCACGCCACTACGTTGCTCCAGAATCAGTGTCATATCGGCGCTGTAACCCACTAGCAGCGAAATATCTTCAGGTAGTGGATCGAGGCGGACTTCCACCTCAACCGTTCTCGCCTGGCGCTCAAGATCCAGTACATAGGGTGCAATGCGACTGACTTTGCCCGACAGGAAACGGTCGCGGTAGGCATCAAGGCTAACCCGCGCCGGCTGACCAATACGCAGTTTGCTGGCGTCAATCTCGTCGATAGGCGCTGCGACATACAGACAACTATAGTCAATCAGATCCACAGCGGCCGGTGTCGGTATACCCGGCGGCGACGGCGTGATGTATTCACCCACCTCGCCATTGATTTCCGCCACAATACCGGCAAAGGGCGCATGCAGGCGGGTCCGTTCCAACACTGCTTGGCGCATTGCCAAATTCGCTTCGGCAACGTTGGCCTGATCACTGGCGACGTCGCAAATCTGGCGCTGCGACGCCAGTGCGGTTACCGCCGCATCGAGACTCTCCTCCGACGCCTGATTGCGCTTGCGCAATTCCCGAATACGGTCGGCCTCGCGCTTTTTGTGGTCAGCCAGCAAGCAGGCATTTTTCCGATCGTGCTTCGCCGCTTCAAAGGTATGCTGCGCCTGGGAGACGTCGGCAATACGATCTTTATTCCACAGCTCCAGCAGCAATTGTCCGGCTTCAACCAGATCCCCCTCACTGACCAGTAAGCGGTCAACAATACCGCCAGCAGGCATGGAAAGCCGTGAACGACGACAGGCCTTGACTGTGCCAGCTCGGGTGTTGGCCACTGAGGCCTCAACATCACCGCGCACAACCGGGCTAACCCACACCTCTACCGCCGTGGACGAAACACTGCTCCAAATCAGCGCCAGCGCGACTGCCGCCGCAATGACAATTGCCGCGATAACTTTCCGTTTCCGCACAACTTTCTCCCCAGCAAAAATCTTCGGGTGTAAAACCAGACCTTAGCATACGTGCGCAATACTGGCCTTAAAGTGATTAGAATCAATACTATGCCAATATCGGGGCGTCTCGGGAACGATCGCTTGCCCCACTCCCACCCGGGCCTTTATTCTGCATGGCGCACATAATTACAAACACGGGGTCACGCTATATGTCAGTTGCACGAACGCTCTTTTTACTCTGTTTTTTCGCGCTGCTCGGGGCCTGTGAAGGCACAGTAGAATCCCCCTGTTTGGGAGAGGGACAAAACCAGGTGATCTGCGGGCTGCAAGCGCCGGAAGATATCGAGATTCTTCCCGACCACACCCAGCTAATCCTGTCTCACTTTGGCGGCCTGTTTGGCGAATCATCCGGCAGCCTGAGCGTGTTTAACACCCGGGATAACAGCCGTCGCATTCTGTTTCCATCAAACACGGCGCCCACAGACTCAGAGACGGAACTGTGGGGCGATACCGATTGCAAACAGGCACCGGGTAGTGAGTTTTCACCCCACGGCATTCACCTGTCACAGCGCAGTGATGGCCGCTGGCAATTACTGGTGGTCAATCACGGCGGCAGGGAGTCGGTGGAGTTTTTTGAATGGCTCGAAGCCGACCAGACGCTACAATGGCGTGGTTGCGCGATCATGCCTGAGGACAGTTATCTTAACGACGTGGTCGCGAGCCCAGAGGGCGGGCTAATTGTCAGCCACATGTTCAAAAAGCACGACAATATTGCTGCCGTCCGATCATTGTTTGGCGCCAAGCTCGGTCACTTGTGGTACTGGCGGCGCGACCAGATGGTGTCGGTGCTGCCCGGCAGTCGCGGTTCCTTTCCCAACGGTGTGCAATTGTCTCCCGACGGCAAAGCGATATTTGTGAACCTCTACGGCGAGAGCAGCGTCGTCAAACTCGACCGACGCAGCGGCGCAGTACTCGGCAAAGCCGTCGTCCAGCACCCCGACAACAGCTATTGGATGCCCGATGGCCGCCTGCTGGTGGGGGATGCCGGCGCCGCCCGGATCAGGGTATTCACCTGTGATGGGCGTCCCGTCTACGAATTCGACCGTGTTCCCGGCCAGGTCAAGTTCGCTCCCCAGGGATTCGGATACGACCTGATGATCGACC
>JBFEVY010000065.1:0-12845 GCA_041546665.1 Spongiibacteraceae bacterium
CTAAACCCCCACCGGCGGCCCCTGACACAACGATAATGCGGCCATCGAGCTGCAATAAATCCGGTTTCATTGCCCTTCCCCTTCCCACTCACCGCGTTATATGCATCCACCTACTGGAGCAACAGTTATTAATCAACGGTGGTGACTGTTAACATTATGGACAGAAAGCCTATCAGGAGCCCCCCGGTCGGACAACTTAAAATTCTTCCATTTAGCCGACAAAACCCTGTTGTGAACCAAAAAGTCGGAGAGTGCCCCATTTTAAGAACCAGCGTTCCCACTCGCGGGTAGAACGCCCACAAGCTACTTCCCACAGCCAAGCTTGCCGTCACATTTGCACAGACCCTGTTTATTTTTGGCCGTTGATATTCGAATAAGGCCGCTACCCGGGACGGCTATACAGATTCTGCTAGCATCCACGTGGCTAGTCTCACGGATATCACATTTGGAAGTGCAATGACTCACACAGACTTTAGGCACCGCTACGGCCCAAGCGCGTTGGTAACAGGCGCCTCCTCAGGTATCGGTCGATCCTTCGCCGAACACCTGGCAAGCAGGGGGCTGAATCTGGTCCTGGTTGCCAGGCGACAGCAGCGCCTGGAGCAACTGGCCGAAGCCCTGCGCCAACGTTACCAGATTGAGGTTACCGTACTGCCAACAGACCTTGCCTCGGCCGATGCGGCAAGGCAACTCGCTGACCAACTGGACGCCTTCGATATCGGCCTGATCGTCAGCAATGCCGGTTTTGGCTGGAAAGGTGACTACGACCGCGCTCCAGCCTTGCAAATGAGCGAAATGCTCACCGTGAACTGCCACACCCCCATGCTGTTGATTCACGCCCTACTACCCAAGCTGCGTCTTCGCGGCAAGGGAGGGATTATTCTCACCAGTTCCGTTGAAGGCTTGATAGGCTGCCCCTATTCAACCGTTTACTCGGCCACCAAGGGCTTTCTGAAAAACCTGGGTGAGGGACTATGGGGCGAGTTAAACCCTGCGGGCATTGATGTACTTACCCTGTGCCCCGGCGCCACTGATACCGAGGCGCCGGCATCACAGGGCATCGACCCCGCCACCCTGAGCAACCTGATGTCGCCGGATGAGGTGGCGACACTCACATTGGAAAACCTGCGCAACGGCCCGGTTTACATTCCCAGCGAGCACTACCGGGCGGTATTTGATGCCCTGCTCACCCTGCCAAAACGCGATGCACTGCAGGCACTGGCGGCGAATATGAAACCGAAAACCTGATGCGCGGCCGAAGACCGCGCGAATGAAATTCAGGCGTTGATGGCTTCCGGCGAAAGGTACTTGGTCGATGACCAACCGCCGTCCACCACAATCGTCTGACCGTTAATGTAGGCGCCACCGGGCGAACACAAAAAGCCGATTGTGCTGGCAATATCTTCAGCCTCACCAAGACGCGGATAGGGTGTCATATCCACATTCATACGGCGAAAGGCCTTGTCGTTAAAACGCTCGCGCACCATATCCGTCATGGTGACACCAGGCGCCACACAATTTGAACGGATACCGGAAGCGCCGTACTCCGCAGCCATGTGCAGGGTCAGGGCAGTGAGGCCGCCTTTGGCCGCGGAATAGGCGCCACCGCGACGGCCGCCCACCACCGCAAAAGTAGAGGTCACGTTAATGATCGCCGCCCCGGGCTTCATATGCTGAATGACGTCGCGGGCGATCCGGAACGGCGCGCGCAGCATAATACCCAGGAAGTGATCCAGCGTCTCGTCGTCGGTCTCGTGCAGGGGCTTCGGACTGCCGATACCGGCATTGTTAATCAGATAATCAATGCGCCCGAAGCGATCCAGGGCCAGCTTCACAATGGCCTGGGGAGCCTCGTCGGAGGCGATATCCACGGACAGTGTCGCAATGCGGTCGGGGTCGTTGATCTCACTCTCAAGTGCTGCCAGCTTGGCAGGGTCGCGACCAATCCCCACAATCGCCATGCCCATACCGTGCAGGTGTTTCGCCGTCGCCAGGCCAATGCCACCCGCGGCGCCAGTAATTATCGCCACCTCCATCTCGAATCTCCCACTGTTATATAGTTTGCTTGTCGGATAATAAGCCGACACTTTAGCTCGGGAGCAAAGTGAAGTGAAGTGTTGTATAATCATCGGTGTTGATTAATTATTATAACAAGCGATTTTATGGCGGCACGCCGCCCGAAACACCTCGCGTCACAGTAGAAATATCTTCGGAGACATAAGAAATGACGGGATCTGGCACGCCGAACGCAGCGCTTCAGGGGCGTAGAACCATTGCTGGCAGATCAATCCGCTGGGACGAGCAGCGCGCTCAGGCCGCCTACGCAAATGGTTACTGGGTCAAGGAAACCCTGGCCGACAGCCTCACCCGTGCCGCTGTAGAAGACCCCGAACGCATTCTGGTGATCGATGGTGACGTGGGTCTCAGCGCCGGCGAAATGTATGAACAGGCCTCTACCCTGGCCGGGGAGATGGCGGCCCGCTACCCCGCCGGCAGTGTCATTTCGTTTATGCTGCCCAACTGGCATGAAGCCGCCGTCATTTATCTCGCGTCCACCCTCGCAGGGATGGTCGCCCACCCGGTACTGCCCTCGCTGAGAGAGCACGATCTGTGCTTTATGATCAACGATATCGGCAGTCGCATGATCTTCATCGCAGAGGAATTCCGCGGCCATCAAACCGCCGAGATGCTGAGCCGCGTGGTCACCCAACTGGACAACGCACCCGACGTGATTGTGGTGCGGGGCCAGGGCGACCTTCACACGCCCTACCTGTCATTATTCGAGCGACAACACAGCGCCGCCCTTCCTACCCTGGATCCGGACGCGGTGCGGATGATCATGTACACCTCCGGCACCACCGGCAGTCCCAAGGGAGTTATGCACAGCCACAACTCCATCCACGCGCTAATTCAACAGCTCGGCGAACACTGGTTAGTCGATGCCGGCGACCGCTTCCTTGTCGCCGGTCCCATCAGCCATATTGGCGGCTCAATTTACGCCTTCGAATGCCCCTTACTACTCGGCGCCACTGCCGTGCTTATGGAGCAGTGGAACCCCGACGACGCCGTTGCCCTGCTCACCGGAAAACACTGCACCCACTTCGCCGGCGCCACCCCTTTTCTGGTTCACACGCTGGCCGCCGCGCGCAGAGCGGAAACTCGCCTGCCTGACCTTAAAGTCTTTATCTGTGGCGGCGCCTCAGTGCCACCGAGCCTGATCCGTGAAGCCGCTGACTACTTCGACAAGGCGGTGGTGACCCGGGTCTACGGTTCCACCGAGGTTCCGGTCATGACCGTGGGCGTGAACGATCGAAATGACGTCGAACACGCCGCAGAAACCGACGGCAAGGCGGGCATCGCCGACCTCAAACTCAGCGATAATGGCGAAGTGCTTGCCAAAGGTGCGCAAATGCTGGTGGGCTATGTTCACGCTGAAGACGAGGCAAGTGTATTTAACGCCGAAGGCTACTACCGCACCGGAGACCTGGGGCGCTGGGTGGACGGCGACTACCTGGTCATTGCCGGACGCCTGAAGGACATCATCATCCGCAACGGTGAAAATATTGCGCCGAAAGAAGTTGAAGACCTGCTGGTCGCCCATCCCGATATCAGCGAGATCGCCATCGTGGGGCTGCCCGACCCCAAAACCGGCGAGCGGGCCTGCGCCGTGATAGTTGCCAACGACGGCAGCCAGCCCGACGTGGCGACCCTGGCCGAGTTTCTGAACGCCAAGGGCATCGCTAAATTCAAAATTCCGGAACAGGTGGCGCTCTGGACATCCCTGCCGAAGAACGATGCCGGTAAAGTGCTGAAACACCAGATTCGTCAGACCCTGATTGACCAGGGCGAACAACAAACTGGCGCCTGATAGAGTAACCGGCTAAGCTCGGTCGTTTACTCGGCACGACCCCGT
The DNA here is from genome assembly GCA_041546665.1 of Spongiibacteraceae bacterium. Classification (GTDB taxonomy): domain Bacteria; phylum Pseudomonadota; class Gammaproteobacteria; order Pseudomonadales; family Spongiibacteraceae; genus Spongiibacter. Next base: position 3,914 of record JBFEVY010000065.1, read on the forward strand.
TCCGACCAACTATAACGAATAATAGATGTTCAGGAGAAAGGCGTTGAAAGTCTCCTCGGTAGCAGCGCAGCTCGGCGTCATAACATTCTGCTTCTTGCTAATGGCCTGCAGTCGTGGCGCGGACTCCGCCGCACCGGAGGGTATGGTACTGATTCCCGGCGGCACCTTCGCCATGGGCATCGATCACCCGATGATGCCGGAGGCGGCCCCGGTGCACCAGGTCCGCGTCAAGGCGTTTTACATCGACAGCACCGAAGTAACCAATGCCGCCTTTGCCCGCTTTGTTGAGGCGACCGGATACCGCACCGTCGCCGAACGCGAACTCGACCCGGCCCAATTCCCCGACGTTGACCAGACCCTGCTGGTACCGGGCTCGCTGGTGTTTCACTCGCCAAGTCACAAGGTCGACAAAGGCGACTTCCGCCAGTGGTGGCAGTATGTTCCCGGCGCGAACTGGCGCCACCCAGAAGGCCCCGGCAGCAATATCGACAATCGCATGGATCACCCGGTCGTCCACATCGCCTTTGAAGACGCACAAGCCTATGCCAACTGGGCGGAAAAACGCCTGCCCACCGAAGCTGAATGGGAATTCGCGGCCAGAGGCGGGCTGGCGGAAAAGGAGTTTAGCTGGGGCAGCGAACCAGCAACAACAGGGCGGGCCAAAGCCAATACCTTTCAAGGCCCCTTTCCCCACGGCAATACCGCCGCCGATGGCTACCTTGCGACCTCGCCGGTGAAATCCTACTCAGCCAATGGTTTTGGCCTGTATGACGTTGCGGGTAATGTCTGGGAATGGGTCAGCGATTGGTACGACCCACAGTACTATCGGCGCCTGGCCTCAGCGCCCGCCCCCATCGACAACCCCCGTGGGCCAGACAAAATGCAGGGCACACTCAAGGTGCAAAAAGGCGGTTCCTTCCTGTGCACCGACGATTACTGCGCGCGCTACCGGCCCGGCGCACGGGGGCGTGGCGATCCTGGAACCAGCAGCAACCATGTTGGCTTTCGCCTGGTAAAAGACCTGCCAAATTAGCGGATAGCGGTGTTAGAGAGGGTATCGCCCACGCAGGATTTCAAACGCCGTACCCGGCCCCGCTTCCAGTCTGTGTTCAATCAACTCGCAAACGGCCTCTGGCGAGTGTTGTGCGGTATCAATGAGCAGATCACAACAATCATTGGCGTAAACCACCTCGTAAAACCAGGGGCGCAAGCGCCCTAACAAGGTCTTTGATTGCGCGATTTGCTCGGCCGAGTAATTGGAATTACTGAAACGCTGACCAACCTCGCGATTGGCAACCCGCTCCATCAACACCTCGTAGGGTGGCTTCAGATTGACCAGCAGTACCGGCAGGTCTTTTAGCCGCCAGATACAATCCTGCAATAACGGCGGATCCAGCACCAGCAAATGATCCAGAATGATATTGCAGCCCTGGCGAGATGCCGCAGCAACCCACTCGTGAAAGGCGGCGAAGGCGGCAAGCCCCTGTGGGCTCATCTGCCAACACAGGGCTCCCTCCGGGTCTGCCGCATCGACCGGCACAGCGCATATGCCCTCCTGGCTGCGCGCGCCCCGATGCCCAAACTTCCGCGGGAAGGTCGAGCCCATAAAATGGTCAATACCATAGGTCAGCCAGAAGCCCTCGGCGCGCGCGGAAAACAGCTCACAGGCGGTGGACTTACCCGAGCCCGAGGTACCGTTAACAATGATAATTTGACCAAGCATTCAACTACCCGCCGGTTATTATTTTTAGCGCGTCTTCCAGGCTTCCGGGCCGGCGCGGTGCCAACGCCGGAATTCCTGAATGCCGTAGTATTCCTGATCCTCCCCCAGAGCCGCAGTAAAGCCGTCGTAATCCCAGGAATACTGGGACCACCACTGTCCGCGGTCGGGAAACAGCATTAATTCCGCCGCCGCCTTGGCGTAGCCAATGGCATGCAGTTCGCGCCCGAGCGCATCCCGCGCGACGAATTCTGTTTTAATCGGGCGCGGGCCATCCCTGTCCAGGACCCTGCGGCTGCCCTCAACCAGCGGCGACAGGGTACCATCGCGCAGCAGAAAGCCGCCGACAATGTTAGAGCTTGGTCCATCGCCAGAATTTGGCGCCAAGGCGTGCCAGCCATTGCGCTCATCGGCAATCGACCAGCCATAGCCGCCCGGCTTTGCCTTGTCCAGAAAGCGTGGTCCATGACCGCCGTCGCGGATCGAAAAGCAGTCGATCTCGTAGCCAATGCCATCGAGTTCAATGGCTCCCCGGATTCGACCCGGTTGCTCAAAATGTGTTTTGAACGAGCCCTTGAGTTGCTCGGGTGACATCGCGCGCATGATATTGGGCGGCGCAATGGCAGTCCAAACCAGATCGAGTTTAAAGCCCTCTCTGTCGTAGCCCAGATGGTAGCGTTCCAGGGGCTCAAGCATCTCAATAGACATGCCCCAGGGCGTTTCGAAATCGTACTTGTTGTAGTCCACCCCAAATGTCCCCTGAGGCGGTACGCGCATTGTCTGCCAGTCAAAAAACAGGAAGTCCCACACCTGCTGCCCGGAGGGATCCCACATTGCCGGGCCGCCGAGCACACAGTTCATATTGGGTCGAAAATGGCTGTAGAAAAAGCCATTGATGGACTTCTCGGGAATCGCAAAAGAGAACCACGAACTCTCGGTCCAATAGGGTTCATCCTCAGGAAAATCCGTGAAGAAATAGTCCAGACTCTCGGATAAAGTCACCATATCGCCCTCCTTAAAATTATTATTATTCTTGGCGCGGGCACCGGAAACTAGGAAGAGTGCCCACCAAACTTGTAGCGCATCGCAGAGAGAATCCGCCCGGCAAAACTGTCCTGCTGACGGGACTGAAAGCGCGCAAACAAGGCCGCAGTTAACACCGGCGCTGGCACCGCCTGATCGACTGCCGCATTGACCGTCCAGCGCCCTTCGCCCGAATCCGACACCTGGGACGAAAAATCCGACAGCGACGGATTTTCCTGCAACGCCTCTGCGGTCAGGTCCAACAGCCAGGAGGTCACTACGCTCCCCCTCCGCCAAACTTCGGCGATTTCAGGCAAATCAAAGTCGTAGCTATAGCCATCGCCGCCAGTTTTCTCGGCATTGCGCATCAGGTCAAAACCCTCGGCAAAGGCCTGCATCATGCCGTACTCAATTCCGTTATGAATCATTTTAACGTAGTGGCCGGCACCGGATTCGCCGCAATACAAATAGCCATTTTCCGAAGGCTTGGCGGCCTCGCCCTCACCGGGGGAAAGCGTAATAAAGATCGGCTCCAGGCGTTGATAAGCTTCTTCCGGGCCGCCGATCATCATGCAATAACCGCGATCCAGGCCCCGCACACCGCCACTGGTGCCGACATCGAGAAAGGAGACACCGTGACTCTTGGCCAGTTTGCCGCGGCGAATGGCCTCCTGGAAATTGCTGTTACCGCCGTCGATAAGCACGTCGTCCTTGCCGAGCATATTTAACATGGTGTGGAATACACTCTCTGTCACTTCCCCGTGGGGCAGCATCATCCACACCGCCCGCGGGCCCGTTAAGCGTTCCACCAATTCAGCCAAACTTGCCGCGCCAATGGCGCCCTCAGCCACCAGCTTCTCGGTCGCCGCCGAATCGACATCGTAAACCACACACTCATGCCCGGCGCGCATCAGGCGGCGCACAATATTTCCGCCCATTTTGCCCAGGCCAACCATTCCCAACTGCATTATGTCTCTCCACTCAATCTGTTCTGAGGCGCGCTATTATCTGTCACCCCGCCCTGCATCGCACGCTGGCGATAAGGAATGTTTTATCAACCAAATTCCTTGCGCAGCATTGGCCCCAACTGCTCACCGAACAGTTTGAGAAAACGAGCCTGATCCGGCCCCGGCGCGTGAAATACAAGATGATTAAAGCCCAGCTCGACATAGGGGCGAATGCGCTCGACGATTTCCTCTGCGCGATCCGACACAATCCAGCGCGATGCCGCACGCTCAATGGGCAAGGCATCCGCCAGTTTTTCCATTTCCAGCGGATCTTCCACGTTCATTTTTTCTTCGGGTTTCAGCGCGAGGGCTCCCCAGAACCGGGTATCTTCCAGTGCCCGGCTTTTATCCGTATCGAAAGAGACTTTCATCTCAATCATACGATCAATGCCAGAGGGGCTTTTACCCACCGCTTCCAGGCCGGCATCGACATTCGGCAACAGCGTCTCAGTATACAGATCCCACTTCTTGCCGCTGGTACAGATAAAGCCATCGCCGTTTCGCCCGGCATATTTGGCCATAAACGGGCCGGCACCGGCGATATAGATCGGCACCGGCGTCTCTGGGCGGTCGTAGATGGTCGCATTTTCGGTTTTGTAGAACTCGCCGTCAAAATCCACCCGGTCTTCGCTCCAGAGTGTTTTGATCAGTTGCACAGCCTCTTTAAACCGGGCAGTGCGTTCCTTCTGCTCCGGCCATTTAATGCCGCTGGAGGGCACCTCATTCAGCGACTCACCGGTGCCGATCCCCAGGGTGATACGCCCCGGATACAAGGAACCGAGCGTACCAAAGGCATGAGCCACAATTGACGGGTGGTTGCGAAAGGTGGGCGTCAGCACGCTGGTGCCCATCATGATTTTCGAGGTCTGGGCACCCAGTGCGCCCAACCAGGCGATGGAATGCGGCGCATGGCCGCCGGTGTGGCGCCAGGGTTGAAAGTGGTCGCTAATCCAGACTGAATCCATACCGACCTGTTCAGCCATCACGCCGTATTTTAGAAGTTCCTGCGGAGCAAACTGCTCGGCAGAGGCCTTATATCCCAATCGTAATTCCATAGCACCTCGTTCCCGTTCTTTATAAATTATAGGAGCGCCTCACCCGGCACCGGCGCTACTAGCCCCGCCCGGATGACGACAATTGCCGCAACGCACCCTATTCTGACCCCGCCAAGAATATACGCAAATTACCATACTGACATCTTGCGGAACCGATAGCGCAAGGCCTTTAGAGCTGTGCGTTTTCACGCGTCGCATTATGCCCCGCCGCGAATATCAGGGTACTCACCCAAATGGATAAGCTGCCCACCGGTACGGGCGGTACAGCCTCAACAGCACAACAGGCTTCAAATGACGTTAATGCGCGCCCAATCGGTAATCCTACGTACTCTAAAGCCTAAATATTCATCACCCAAACAACACTGAGGAGAACCTAACACAAAACACTACGCATCGTTGCCCTGGCACTGTGTTCTACGCATCCATTTCAGTCATAAGCACTTCTACCTAGAAGCCAAAAAGTAACGTATTTCAGGCGGAAAATGTCTCATAAAACCGTGACAAACCTCACCTGCTCAAGGTGGTATTACGTATGTTTATAGGGGCAACCTTTCCGGAATAATGGCTCCCACACGTCGCCACTATATTTTGTCCAGAGGGTTACACAATGAAAATCAAACTATTCTGCGCAGGACTTCTTACCGCTGTTATGCAGGCTCCGCTCGTAAGTGCAGCCAGCGTTGATAGCTGGCAATTGGCAGAAGTAGCCAGCTCCACTGGATACACCGTAAACGGTAACCGGGTCTCTGACCACCAATTTGGTATGCTCAAGCACAGCAACATCTGCAACAGCGATGAGATGTATTTGACCTGGTCTACCAATAGCAAAAATGTCTGGGACCTACCCGGAAAACGCCTGGATGTGACCGCTAATTTTGATGGCACTTACCTGGAAATGCCGCTGGAAGTGGTTGCAATTAAACCTCAGGGGCAGGGCCGCAGTCTGATCACCCTGGCACACGTTTTCCCGAACAGCGCTGTAATCGACATGATCAGTAAAGCCGACAATGTGAAGGTTTCTATGTCGGGCAGCAAGGCAAAATACTTCGATGTAAAAGAAGATACTTTCTCACTAAACGGCTTCACCAAAGCCCGCGCTCAGGCACAGTGGGCATGTAACCGAAAAAGCGCATAAAAATTTACTGTAAAACAGAGAGGCCAGCTCAACGCTGGCCTTTTTTATTGTCTCTCCAAACATCCTCCCCATCGCGCCTTATTCACAAGCTAATTGCGTTTACACATTTCCTGAGCCGGCTTTTTCGCGTATAACGAAGCGATGAAAATACCCTCTGAACTTCTGCCGTTAATTGAAGACGGAATCATTGACGAAGTCCTTAGCCAATTAATGAGCGGCAAGGAAGCCACCGTTTATATTGTCCGCTGCGGAGACAAACTTCGCTGCGCCAAAGTTTACAAAGACGCCCTCAAACGCAGCTTCAAAAAGGCCGCGCAATACCGCGAGGGACGCAAAGAACGCAGTGGTCGTCGCACGCGAGCGATGGAAAAAGGTTCCCGCTACGGTCGCAAGATCCAGGAAGAACGCTGGCAAAATGCCGAGGTCGATGCACTGTACAAATTGCATCGCGCAGGAGTGCGGGTTCCCGAACCCTATGGCTGTTTTGACGGTGTACTGCTGATGGAGCTGGTTACCGACGATGAAGGCAATGTTGCACCACGCCTGAATGACGTTTCCATGTCGGCGGAGCAAGCCCGGGAAGACCATGCCGAACTGATGACCCACGTGATGAGAATGCTCTGCGCAGGACTAATTCACGGTGACCTATCAGAATTCAACGTGCTGGTCGACGATTACGGACCGGTGATTATCGACCTGCCACAAGCCGTGGATGCCGCAGCCAATAACAATGCCAAAGCGATGTTACAACGCGACGTCAGCAATATGACTAACTACTATGCTCAGTTCGCCCCGGAACTACTCTCTAGCCGTTATGCCGATGAAATGTGGTCGCTCTACGAAGACGGCGAGCTACACCCGGATACCGAGCTTACCGGATGCTTTGAAGACAGCACTGAGCTCGCAGACGTTGATACCGTACTACAGGAAATAAAAGCCGTCCTGGCGGAAGAAGAGGCCCGCCGCCAGCGGCTACAAGAAATGGAGCAGGATCTCTAAACCTTAAAAACGCCAGGACCTAGTCCATCAGACCAACATCTAGCCCATCAGACCAGCACCTAGCCCATCAGAATAGCCGCGTGATGCCGAAGGTGGTCCGCCACAAAACTCTGAATGAAATAGTAACCGTGATCAAAGCCAGCGTGGCGACGCAATTCCAACTGTTGACCAGACTTTTCTGCGGCTGCCTCAAGTGATTCCGGATGCAATTCCCGACTGAGGAAATCATCGGCCTCGCCTTGATCAACCAATATCTTCACTGGAAAGGCCTTTTCCGCCATCAGGCAGCTTGCATCCCACTCTGCCCATTGCGTTTCGTCGCTCAAATAATTGCCAAAGGCCTTTTGCCCCCAGGGTACCGCGCAGGGGTTGGCGATAGGGGCAAAGGCCGACGCCGATCGCCAACGCTCCGGATTGCGCAGCGCTGTAACAAGCGCGCCGTGCCCGCCCATGGAATGCCCGAAAATGCCACGCACTCCCTCAATGGCTGGGAAGTTCGCTTCGATCAACGCTGGCAGTTCAAGGTTTACATAACTCCCCATGCGATAGTGCGCGCTCCAGGGACTGGCGCTCGCATCCAGATAAAAGCCTGCACCACTGCCAAAATCCCAGTCAGTGTGTTCCTCTGGCAAATCCAGCCCCCTTGGGCTGGTATCACAGGTCACCAGCATCAAACCTAGCTCATCAGCCAGGCGCTGCGCCCCGGCCTTGATCATAAAGATCTCTTCCGTACAGGTTAGTCCCGCCAGGTAATACAAGGCCGGCACCTTGCGGGAAGCCGCTGCTGCGGGAACAAACACCGAAAAATTCATCTCGGTGCCGGTTTCCTCGGATTTGTGGGTATAAAAGCCCTGGCGCCCGCCAAAGCAGCCATGCTCCGAGCGTTTTACAATTGTCATTTCAATCACCGAATCGCTGAGTTTTCGGGGAGCGCATCGCTCCCCGCTACTATGCTCAATACACCACCACGCTGCGGATGGATTCGCCGCGCGCCATCAGATCAAAGCCTTCATTGATCTGATCCAGAGTCAGCACATGGGTAATCATCGGATCGATCTGGATTTTGCTGTCCATATACCAGTCGACAATACGCGGCACATCAGTGCGCCCGCGGGCACCACCAAATGCCGTGCCCTGCCAACGCCGCCCCGTTACCAACTGGAAGGGCCGGGTGGAGATTTCCTGACCGGCACCGGCCACGCCGACGATGGTGGACACCCCCCAACCGCGGTGACAGCACTCCAGAGCCTGGCGCATCAATTCAACATTGCCCACGCACTCAAAGCTATAGTCGGCACCGCCGTCGGTCAACTCCACTAGGTGGGCGACCAAATCGCTCTCTATCTCTTTGGGGTTAACGAAATCCGTCATCCCAAACTGGCGGGCCATCGTTTCCCGGTCCGGATTAACATCGACACCGATAATTTTGTTCGCACCGACCATTTTGGCGCCCTGAATGACGTTCAGGCCAATCCCGCCGAGGCCAAAGACCACCACATTGGCACCAGCTTCGACCTTGGCGGTAAACAGCACCGCGCCAATACCCGTCGTGACGCCACAGCCGATGTAACACACCTTATCAAAGGGCGCGTCTTCGCGGATTTTCGCCAGGGCAATCTCAGGCATCACGGTGTAATTGGCAAAAGTCGAGCAGCCCATATAGTGGTAGATCGGCTTGCCATCGAGAGAAAACCGGCTGGTGCCGTCGGGCATCAGGCCCTGCCCCTGAGTGGAGCGAATTGCGGTACACAGATTGGTCTTTTGCGAGGTACAGCTTTTACACTCCCGACACTCCGGCGTGTACAACGGCACCACGTGATCGCCCTTTTTGAGCGATTTCACGCCCGGTCCTACATCAACCACCACACCGGCACCCTCGTGGCCGAGAATAGAGGGAAACAGGCCCTCAGGGTCGGCGCCGGACAGGGTAAATTTGTCGGTGTGGCAAATCCCCGTGGCCTTCAGTTCAACAAGTACCTCGCCCTCCTTTGGC
>JBFEVY010000358.1:0-3412 GCA_041546665.1 Spongiibacteraceae bacterium
AGCGGGCAGGCGTGATCAGTACTTCCTGCGCTTCAACATTGAGATTCTCAATTACAAGTTCTGTCATAACGTTTCCAATATGCGTAAATTTCGCGTCGTCCCAAGGTCGCCGCTGGCTGGTAAGGCGCAGAATGTCAGGGGCAGGCGCGGTGCAAGCTTCGCATTCTAACCGATTGAGAGGACAAGGTAATATCCAAACGGGGTATTTGCCATATAAAATATCCTATTGTTCTGATATTTAAATCCTATGACGTTCTTTGTGTCTCGCATTTCAGTTTTTGCCGCGCTGCTCGCGCTAACGCCGCTCTTCCTGTCGTCGCCGTCGCCGTCGCTGGCGCAGCAAGACGATGAACCCCTGCCGGTGGTGAAGCTCAGCCCCGCGATGCGCGAGGTGCCGCAAAACCCCTACGCGGAATTGCCCTGTGATCGCCTCGCTAGCGTAACGGCCCAGAGCGAACGCGAGCAGGCTCAGTTACAGGCGCGCAAGCGCGAATGTCTGCAGCGGTATCAGCAGTTTATTCCCGCTGATGGGGTTCGCCGATGAAGCGTCGTGGTCCAACCGTTTTTCGCCCCGCACAGCGCTCCAAGCAGGGGCTTGGGAAAAAGCTCGAACTCAGGATTGAGGGCTTGAGTGATGACGGCCGTGGTGTCGCCCACAACGCCGGTCAACCGATTTTTGTACGCGGCGCGCTGCCTGGTGAGAATGTCGCGGCGCGACTCACCGCGCGTCATCGGCGTCACCAGGAGGCCAGTCTCGAACGCGTACTGGAAGCTTCTGAGAAGCGTATTCCTGCGCCCTGTGAGTACGTGGGGCAATGCGGTGGCTGTCAGCTTCAACATTTGTCGCAGGCGGACCAGCAGCAACATAAGCTGGCGCGGCTCAAGGCGATTGTGTCGCAACAGGGTTTTAGCGGTGAGGTGGGGCTTCTGCCGTCTCCCGCTTTTGCCTATCGCCACCGCGCACGGCTGGCTATTGCCGGGGGGCAGCTCGGCTTTCGCGGAGAGAGTAGCCACAAAATCGTCGGGATATCGGAATGCTTGCTATTGGCCGCGCCGTTAAATCGCGCACTCGCCGCGTTTCGGCAACACGGTCTGCCAGTGCTGGCAAATCTCGATGCGGAGCTCGTATTGAGTTGCGGCGTGCCGGTGGAAGAGGATGCCACCGTGGCAATGCAGCTGGTGTTTAATCGCACACCGCCAAAACGCGATTGGCAATCGCTGGCCGCCGGCTTTACAGCACCGAATATCCTGCACAGCGTACTTGCCCCCGGGTTTGAGTGGCTGAACCCGGAGGCCGAGCGGGAGCTGAAATACCAGCTAACGGATAGCTATGCACTGCGTTTCAGCCCCGGTGACTTTACCCAGGTTAACCCCGCGGTTAACCGGGCGATGATCACCCAGCTGCTGGCGTGGTTGGCGCCTGAACAGGGTGAAGCGATCATTGATTACTTTTGCGGGCTGGGTAATTTCAGCATTCCGCTGGCCAGTGCCGGCGCGAGGGTGCGCGGTTACGATGCCGGTGTGGCGATGGTTGAAAGGGCGCAAGCCTTTGCCGAGGAGAGCCAGCTGGATATTCGCTATCTCAGCACGGATTTATTCGATTCGGAAAAACTCCCCGCCATCCGGGGAGTCGAAAAGGCAGTGCTCGACCCTCCGCGGGCGGGAGCGCGCGCTCTGTGCGAGCAATTGGCGGGCAACACGGGGATACGCAGGCTGGTGTATATTTCCTGCGACCCGGCAACGCTGGAGCGAGACCTTAAAATATTACTGGAGGGTGGCTTTGCCATTAGCGAGGCAGCGATGCCGGAAATGTTTCCGCAAAGCTACCATATGGAATCGATGGTCTTGCTAAGCCGCTAGCCCCTGCAGCCAAACACAAAGCACGCCAGCGGGCGGCGGCTAGGCCATTTTCTGAATCACATCTTCGGCAAATCGTTTTACACCGTCGCACTTCTTATCGATCTCGTCGGTGTCGCCGTAATACATCGGCCAGGGCTGGGTGAGAATATGGGTGACGCCGGCGTCCTCCAGGGCTTTGTAGCCGTCGATACTCCAGGCGTCATTGGGGGTCGCCATCACCGAGAAAGGGCGTTCGCTGCGACCAAAGCTTTCGCGATAGGCCTGGATTTTTGCGACTGACCCGGCGATGTCTGCGCTGCTTTGCAGGTCGCTGACCCAGCCATCGCCCAATCTGGCCGCGCGCTTCATCGCCGCATCGCTGATACCGCCGATCCAGATAGGAATATAACTCGACGGCGCCGGGTTCATTTCCAGGCGGTCGAACTGATAGTGTTCACCGCGGTATTCCACCATTTCTCCGGTCCAGAGCAGGCGCAGAATATCCAGCATTTCGTCGCAGCGCTTGCCGCGGGTGTGGAAGTCCTCTCCGAGTAGCGCAAATTCATCCTTTGACCAGCCTACGCCAATGGCGGGCACGATGCGGTTGTCTGATAGGATCGCCGCCGTACCAATCGCCTTGGCAACCGCAAAGGGGTTGCGCATGGGCAGCACAAACAGATTGTTGGTGAACTTCAAGCGGGTGGTCAGCGCGGCGAGGGCGCCGATGGTTACCCAGGGGTCGGGCCAGTCGGTGAAGGGCTCCCAGCGGCGGCTCCCATCATCGGTATAGGGGTAGGGTGTCGACAGCGTTTCGGGGTTGACCACATGGTCAGAGAAGGACATTGCCTCCCAGCCGCAGCTGTCGGCGGTTACCGCGAGCTTTTTCAGATCCTGTAGGGGGCAGAACGAAGATGACAGAACAAATTTCATGGCGGCGCTATCCGGCTTAGAGTTCGTGTTTTTGTTTTATATAGGCAAGCAGACCATCGGTGGCTTTTTCCAGCAGCACGATGGTTTTGTCGAATTGCTTCTCGTCGTCATAGAAGGGGTCGGGAATCTGGCTGTGGCCACCGTGTTGGTGATAGTCCATAAACAGGCCGATTTCGCCGGTAAAATCCGCAGGCGCCCAGGCTTGAATATTGGTCAGATTCATTCGATCCATCGCGATCAGGTAGTGGGCGCGCTCAAAATCGCTGTCGTCGATCTGCCGCGCAATCTGCGCAGCAATGTCGTAGCCAGCCTTGGCCGCCGCAGCTACGCTGCGTGGGTCGGGTGATTTGCCCACATTGAACGCCGCCGTGCCGCAGGAGTCAGTGGTAATCTGTGAATCGAGCCCCGCCGCTCGAACGCGCTGCTCGAAAATGCCCTGGGCGGCGGGTGAACGGCAGATATTGCCAAGGCAAACAAATACAACGTGAATCGACATCTCATACTCCAACTGAATCGGCCAGACTAGCAGTGCGATTAACAGGGCGGCATCACCCGTTTGACGGGCATGCTCAGGTCGGTATTAGAGCGAAGGGGAATACAGCAGGAGCGGGGAAAAAAGCCGGCGCCGCGAAGTGTTGCTGCG
>JBFEVY010000219.1:0-6122 GCA_041546665.1 Spongiibacteraceae bacterium
ACAGCCCGTGATCCATAAACGACATCAGCACGCCGCCGTGAATAAAACCCTGAGCATTGCAATGACTCTCATCGAGCTCAATCGCATAGCGCCAACTGCCGTCCTCGGCTTTCTGGGTCCACAAGGCACCCATTGAGGCGGGAATGCCCTTCATTTCACGGCGGGTCCATTCGGCCGGGGCCTTGCCCTGCGCTACCGCATCGCTTTGCTGTTTATCTGATGTCATGGATCTCTCTCACAATTGCTGGGCCGCTCAGGAAGGGCGCAGTACCAGCACACTGCCTTCGGTGTCGGCGGACAAATACAGATTGCCGTCCGACCCGGCGGCGATACCCGTGAAGAAGTTCATCGGCCCGGACAGGTTACCCACCGCGCCCAGCGGCGTAGGCACCACACCCGGAGGCGCACCGATAGCCAGATGGGCGGCGAGCACCCGGCGCCGGCCAGAGGCCAGCTCGCACTCGATCACTTCCTTACTGCCGATATCGACGATGTAGAGGCTGCCATTGCTGATCGCAATGCCCTGGGGATGTTGCAGGTTATCGACAACAGTTTCAGTTTTGCCGCCAACCAGTTTCACCACCCGGCCCGCAGCCGCTTCAGAGACGTAAACACCATCCTCTGCATCTACGGCCACACCCGTCGGCTCTTTTAGGTCACGAGCCAATTCTGTTGCGCCGCCGCTTTCAACGGCCAACACCCGACCGGTGCCAAACTCGGCCACAATGGGCACGCCGCCGCGGGTCAAAGCCACACCCATCAGGCGGTCATAGCCGCTGGCCAGAATTTCGCTCTCGGCCTTGGCCGGCCAGAACCGCGCTACGTCGCCATTGGCGGTAGTGACCACCCACTCACCTGCGGCTGCGGCAGCAACACCGCGGCTGAAACCCGGGAAGCCGGGGGAGAACAACATGCCCGCGCCCTGCAATTTGCCACCGGGCTGCAGGGTGTAGGTATAACCACCGTCTGCCACAAACAAGGTGCCGTCTTCACCCATTGCCAGGCCCATGGGCCACTGCAGGCCGTCGGGCACCAGCGAGCGCACTTCGCCGCCCGCGAGGATTTCATTGATCTGTCCCGAGATGCTGGACACAAACAGCCGGTCGTTAATAAAGGTCAGGTTATCCAGGCCCGGGGCGATGGTTGCCAGTACGGCTTTCTCACCGTTGCTCGGGTTGATACGCAGCACCTGACCGCTGGCGACCTGGGTCGAAACAATAAAACCTTCGGCATCAAACTTGACCGCATCCGGCACGCCCAGGTCTTTGGCCACCACTTCCGGTTCGCCGCCCTCGGGATTCACCCGCCAGATTTCGTTGGTGCCCATGATCGGCATATACAACATGCCGTCCGGCCCCACTTCCATCGCGTTAGGCATGGGGACATTGTCCAGCACGATGCGCGGTGCGCCGCCGTGCAGATCCAGCTCCATAATGCGGCCACCGGGGCGACATTCGCCGGCAAACAGGCGGCCCTGGTACATCGTAATAGGGTTGGCGCAGGGCATATCACCCATTACCACCCGGGTTTCACCATTGGGTTTGCGCTCGCAGACCCGCCCCTCAGTCAGCTCGGTGACATAGAGATTGCCGTTGTCGGCAAACACCAAGTCGTCGGGGCCGACAATGCCGCCACCCATCGGGCTGATGCTCTCTACCGCGCCGGTGTCCGGGTCGACCGCGCTGATCTGGCTCCCCGCCACCTGGGCGACATAGATGCGGCCATCGGCGCCACTGCGAATACCGTTGGCACCAAACAGGCGGCTCGGCTGGGTCAGGCGCTCCAGCGTCCAGCCCTCAGCAAGGTTGGCGGACTCCGGCGCAATAAAACGCTCAAACTGTTGCGGCATGATGGCTCTCCTATTATTGGGTCTGGTATCGGGCCGACGTCAGGATTTGGCCGTCATGGCAAAGCTGTATTTCAGGTGGTCGATATGGCCCGACGGCACCGGCGCAAACACCACCGGGTGATCGGTGTTGCGAATGGCATCGATATTTTCCGCCACGTCTTCAATAGACCAGGCAGGCCGGTAGACCCCTTCGGTTTCCACTGCGTAGGCCCGCGCCACCCGGCCCGCCGCCGAGATATACAACTCGCCGGTCACCGAACAGGATTCGTGGGCCAGCCAGCCCACCGTGGGCGCGACCAGTTCCGGGTCCATCGGCGGGAAGGCGCTGGTGTCCACCCCTTCCGACATGCGGGTAACCGCTGCGGGGAGAATCACGTTGCTGCGCACATTAAATTCTTCACCCTCTAGCGCCGCAACATTAGACAGGCCCATCAGGCCGGCTTTGGCAACGCTGTAGTTCGCCGCGCCTTTATTACCGTAGAGGCCGTTAATCGAACCGGTGAGCACAATGCGGCCGTAACCCGCCTTGCACATATGCGGAAACGCCGGGCGAACCACATTGAAGCCGCCGCGCAGGTGCACATCCAGCACCGAGTCGAAGTCTTCGTAGCTGAGCTCACTGAGCATCGCGCGGCGCACAATCCCGGCGTTGTGTATCACAATATCGACGCGGCCATAGTTGTCCAGGGCCGTTTGGATGATCGCCTCGCCACCTTCTTTAGTCGCCACAGAGTCGGTATTCGCCACCGCCTCACCGCCGGCGGCTTTAATCTCGCGCACCACTTCCTCAGCCGGGCCGACATCGGTACCGTCGCCAACCATGCTGACGCCGGGGTCGTTCACCACAATCTTGGCGCCTCGGGACGCAAGCAATAGCGCATAGGAACGACCCAGGCCACGTCCCGCGCCAGTGATCACCGCTACACGATTATCAAATCTGAGTTCCGACATTGTGCCTCTCCTACTTCAATCCTAATCTTGTCTTTATTCGTTTCCGCGGCCACTCGCGCCGAATACAGCGCGACTTAGCCGACAATATTCGACGCCCGAAGTTTTTTAATCTGTTCTTCTGACAGCTCCAGCACCTCTATGAGCACTTCTTCGGTGTGCTGCCCAAGTACCGGCGGCGCACTGGGCACCGGCTGCTGCTCGCCGGGAAACTTGATGGCGCGGTTCACAATAGGTACCTTGCCCAGCGTCTGATGTTCGGTCTCCACCACCATTTCCCGCTCCACCGCCTGTGGCTGAGCCAGGGCATCCCGAATACCCAGAATAGGTGCATTTGGCACCTGGTGCGCGGTCAGCAGGGTTTCCAGTTCGGCAACCGTGTGCTGGCGGGTAAAAGCCGATACCAGTTCGTTGACTTCCTCGCGGCGGTCGCGGCGCTTCTCCAGACTGTCGTAACGCGGGTCGTCGCTGTAAGCCTGCAGATTCAGCGCCTCGCAGACCCGACCCCAGAAATTATTCGTCAGGCAGGCGATGACAATCGATCCATCGCTGGCCGGAAAGATACCGTAGGGCACCAGATTGGGGTGCTGTGAACCCTGACGTTTGGGATCTTCCCCGGTGAAAAAAGCCAGCTGTGCGAGATAACCCAGCATACCGAGCATGCCATCAAGCAGGCTAACATCGATCAGGCGCCCCCGCCCGGTGACACTGCGCTCATAAAGGGCCGCCAATATACCGATCGGGCCATTGATGCCGCCGACCAGATCCCCCAGCGGAATACCCATCTTGGTGGGTAGGCCGTCGGGCTCGCCATTAACACTCAGTGCGCCCGAGAGCGCCTGCAATACAATATCGAAGGACGGCCGGTCGCGCAGCGGGCCGGTCATGCCAAAGCCGGAGATGGAACAATAAATTAACCGGGGATTCAGTGCAGACAGCGCGTCGTATCCCAGGCCGAATTTGTCCATCACCCCCGGACGATAGTTCTCAATCAGAATGTCACTTTTTACCGCCAGCTCCTTGGCCAGGGCAATGCCATCTTCGGTTTTTAAATCAATAACAATACTTTTTTTGCCGCGATTTACACTGAGATAGTAGTGGCTTTCTCCCTCGCGGAAAGGGGGGAAAGAGCGGGTTTCATCACCTGACGGCGGCTCAACTTTGATGACTTCGGCGCCGAGATCGGCGAGCGCCAGAGCGGCAGAAGGCCCCGCCAGTACTCGGGTAAAATCGAGTACGCGAATCCCCTTCAGGGGGCCGGCCCAGTTTTGAGCGTCGCTCTCTTGCATATGTATTAACCTATAAAAATAATTTTATTTTTTGCTTTCGGTACGGATAAAACATCGCTGGGCAAAGACTGCCTGCCCCTTTTAAACCCAAATATTTATTGAGTCTTTGTTAGCAAAAAAGGATGACACCCGCTAGGGGGCCATCCCATTTTACAATCATTGCACCGCTTGCCTTACAGCAAGCAGTGCTATTGGCGGTTGCTTAACCGCGGCTTGGCAGCTCAACAACAGCGGCGCCAGTCGCAGATAGCTCACCACGATGGGTTTCAGCGCGCTGGCTGATTTCCACGTATTTCTTACCATCTTCTTCAAACTTGCGAGTCACCTGACCTTTAATGAAGATCACGTCACCGTCCGGGTTGTGGCGGCGAATCTGGCTCTTGTGCTTGCGCAGGAAGCCGTCGTCACCCATCCAGTTGGTGCAGTGGTGAGTCAACCAGGAAGTCCGCTCCGGGCCGTAATCGTAGGCACCCGGTGCACCCACCTGCAATGCAAATTCTTCATCCCAGTGAACACGCTCTGGGCAGTCGGGCACATTGAAGCGGTTTTTGATACCAGTGCCTGGGTGCGCTTGCTGCATTTTGTAAGCCAGCTTGTTGGCGCGAATGTACAGACCACCCCAGCCCTGGGCGTAACAGATAAAGCCCGTTACGGTCATGGGGCCTTTCATCATAGTGGGCAGTTCTTCACCTTCGGCAACGTCTTCCCAGTAGCGAGGGGTCGCACCGCGCACTTCTTCGTTGTCGTACAGTTTGCTCCACTCGGCCAGTTGCTCGTCTGAATGCGGCTCAACCTTGCCTTTCACATCAGTGTACTTGGTACCGCGCTCACGGGCTTCGTCACGGTCTGTGCGGAATACCCAGCTGTCGCCTTCACTGACTTTGTCGCCGTGTTGGTTGTAGAAGTCAACGTGGTAAATCTGCTGGAAGGAACGACCGGCAAACTTGGTTTGGTGCTCGATCAGATCTTTCAGGTAAGCTTCCGTGTGAATCTCGTCGTTGCGCATTACGGGTTTGTGCCAAGTCCAGTCTGCACCAGCCCACATGGCGTGAACACCAGACAGACCGCCACAGTAACCAGAGATAATACGGCTGGTGGTAAACATGAAGCTCGGCAGTGCAACCACATCGCCAAACTTGGTGTTTTTTGCGTACTCGGGGTCACACCACAGCGGGTTGTCATCGCCGATACCGTGCGCGTAGTGACGGATAGCGTCGCGGGTGGCTTCGTAGTTCCACGGCTCAATGGTGTTTTCAATTTTTACACCGATACGCTTGCGCAGAGACTCCAGTCCCTCTTCGGTGATTTTTGGAAATTTATTTTCTGACATCGTTCTTCTCCTCAGTTTATACGCCGGCGGCCGCAGCAGCTTTCGCTGCCTCACGGTCGCGCAAGACTTTGCGGTGAACCTTGCCTGCCGGCGTTTTAGGAAGCTCACTCACAAATTCGACAATCCGCGGGAACTCGTGTTGAGCCAGTCGCTCCCGGGTAAAATCCTGTAACTCTTTAACAAACTCATCACTGGGTTCACGGTCGGAGACCACAAAGCCTTTTACAACTTGGCCGCGTTTTTCATCGGGCACGCCAATCACGCCAACTTCTTTCACGTCGTCGTGTTTCAGCATGGTGTGTTCGATTTCCACCGCGCTCATGGTCCAGCCCGCTGAGATGATGACGTCATCGGCGCGGCCGCAGTGATACAGGTAACCATCGGCATCCACGCGGGCGCGGTCTTTGGTGGTTTCCCAGTGATCTTTTTTCCAGAGCATCAACTCGCCCACTTCCTCGGCGTCAGTCTGGCTGCCGTCGGGGCGATGTACTTCCAGCTTGAGGCCGGGAATGGGCTTGCCCAGAGAACCGGGCTTTCTTTCAAAATCTTCGGCACCGGGGAAGTTGACCAGTACCACGCCAATCTCGGTGGTGCCGTACATGCTGCAAGCCGGCACTTTGAAATACTGATCGATAAACTCAAGGGTTGCCGGGTCAATGGGCTCACCGGTAAACGAGAGCTTCTTGAAATAGAACGTAAACTGATC
>JBFEVY010000134.1:0-8953 GCA_041546665.1 Spongiibacteraceae bacterium
CACACAAGTCATTGAGCAGCAGCTCAACGGCCTCGACGGCCTGCGTTATATCAGCTCAGAAAGCGATTCCAGCGGCACAATGAGAATCGTCGCCACCTTTGAACAGGGCGTGAATCCCGATATCGCCCAGGTGCAGGTGCAAAACAAATTGCAGATGGCCACCCCCCTGCTTCCCGAAGAAGTGCAACGCCTTGGCATACGCGTCACCAAATACAAGCCCGGCTTTATGCTGGTCGTCGCCCTGGCATCAACCGATGACAGTATGACCTCGGCGGATCTGGGCGACTTCATTGTCAGTAACCTGCGCGACCCCATTGCCCGCACCCCCGGCGTTGGCGACTTTCAGGTGCTGGGCTCAGCTTACGCTATGCGTATCTGGCTAGATTCAGAAAAACTCCACAGTTACCAGTTGATGCCGCAGGACGTGATCAACGCCATTCGCGCCCAGAACGTGCAGGTCTCTTCGGGACAGCTCGCCTCATTACCCTCCCACGACAAAGTTCGCCTGACGGCAACCGTTATAGGCAAGGTGAGGATGAAAACCGCCGAAGAGTTTCGCAACGTGTTGCTAAAGGTCAATGCCGACGGCTCTCAGATTCGGCTACGCGACGTCGCAGATATTAATATCGGGCCGGAAAACGCGTCTATTACATCTAACTTCAGTGGCCACCCCTCCTCCGCGATGGGGATCAGTCTGGCTACCGGCGCCAATATGCTGGAAACGGTCGCCGCCGTAAAAAGCACCCTTGAAGCCTACAAACCCTTTCTCCCCGAGGGAGTTGAAATTGCCTACCCCTACGACACCTCGCCGGTGGTAAAGTCCTCCATCGAAGGCGTAACCCACACCCTGATTGAAGCGGTGGTGCTGGTGTTTCTGGTGATGTTTTTATTTCTGCAAAACTGGCGGGCCACACTGATTCCCAGCCTCGCGGTGCCCGTCGTGATGTTGGCCACCTTTGCCGTATTATTCAGCCTGGGCTATACCATCAACGTGATGACCATGTTCGCGATGGTACTGGCCATCGGGCTCCTCGTAGACGACGCCATTGTGGTGGTCGAAAACGTCGAACGCATTATGACAGAGGAAGGCCTTCCTCCCCGAGAGGCGACCCAGAAGTCCATGGATCAGATTCAGGGCGCGCTGGTCGGCATCGGCCTGGTCATCTCGGCCGTGTTCATGCCCATGGCTTTTTTTGGCGGCTCCACCGGCGTTATCTATCAACAGTTTGCCGTTACTATTATTACCGCAATGACTTTCTCGGTATTGGTGGCACTGTTTTTCACCCCGGCACTGTGTGCCAGCATTTTGAGACCGCACCAGCACAACAGCGCGGCCGAGAAAGGCTTTTTCGCCTGGTTCAACCGCAGTTTTAAACGCACTACCGAGCGCTACGAGAATCGCGTCGGCTATCTGGTGCATCGCCGCGGGCGCTTTTTGTTCATCTACCTGCTGATCATTGCCGGCGCGGGCGCACTTTATAAATTGCTGCCCACCGGATTTATCCCGCAAGAAGACCAATCACTGATCATGGCCCAGGTGCAGTTACCCGGTAATGCCTCGGCCAACCGTACCGAAGAAGTATTGGAGAAGGTTCGCAACTATCTGCTAAATGAAGAGCGCGAGACGGTTGCCGGTGTACAAACCATTAGCGGTTTTAACTTCGCAGGAAGGGGACAAAATTCCGGTATCGCCTTTGTCGCACTAAAACCCTTTGCGGAGCGACCCGATGCCGCACAGAGCGCTTTTGCTCTCGCCCAGCGGGCCAATGCTTACTTTTCAGGGTTGATCGAAAGCTTCACCATTGCCATCGTACCGCCGTCAATTATCGAACTCGGCACCGGTTCAGGCTTTGACGTGTATCTGGCCGACAGCACGGGATTAGGCCGCGATGTCCTCAAACAGGCGATGGGGCAGTTTCTGCAACTCGCCGCTCAAGAGCCGTCACTGATGATGGTTCGCCCCAACGCACCACCCGACGAATCCCAATACAAACTATTGATTGACGACGAGCGCGCTCGGGCACTGCAGATCTCGATCAGCGACATCAACCAAACCCTGTCAGCCGCCTTCGGCACAGCCTATGTAAATGACTTTATCGACCGCGGCCGCACCAAAAAAGTGTATATTCAAGGACGGTGGGACTCCCGTCTCTCGCCCGAAGACTTGAACAAATGGCATGTGCGTAATGCCAACGGCGAGATGGTCCCCTTCTCCGCCTTCGCTTCCGGCGAATGGCAATACGGCTCGCCGAAACTGCAGCGCTTCAAGGGTTTGCCCGCCATTCAGATCGCCGGTGAGCCGGCACCCGGCTACAGTAGCGGCGATGCCATGCAAACACTGGAACGACTGGCGAAGCAACTTCCCCTCGGCATCACCTTGAACTTCGCAGGGGCATCCTACGAAGAACAATCTGCCGGCTCTCAGGCCACCATGCTCTATGCGCTCTCAGTCTTAATCGTTTTTCTGTGCCTGGCAGCACTTTATGAAAGTTGGTCAATACCCTTTGCCGTGGTAATGGTTGTGCCCCTGGGCATTCTGGGTGCGCTCGGTGCTACACTGGCACGCGGCCTGTCAAACGATGTGTATTTTCAAATTGGTATGCTCACCACGATGGGCCTGGCAACCAAGAACGCGATCCTGATTATCGAATTCGCCCGCTCCCTCTATGAAGAGGAGGGTAAACCGCTGCTGCAGGCGGCAACAGAAGCCGCGAAAATGCGCCTTCGCCCCATTATCATGACATCGCTGGCCTTTATGCTGGGCGTGATGCCACTCGCCATCGCCAGCGGCGCAAGCAGTCGCAGCCAGCACGCGATTGGCACGGGCGTGGTCGGCGGCACCGTGACGGCAACACTATTGGCTATTTTCTTCGTGCCGCTTTTCTATGTTGCGGTAACACGACTATTTGGCCGAAAGCCTTCGACAGAAACGCTCGAAAATCCGCTTAATAAGGGGCTCGAGGCATAAAATCTCTATTTAAGGCTTCACCTTGAATCGTTAGCGCGTAGAATGGGAATGGTCTCTCGGGAACCAAGCCCGGCAAAAGCAGAGACGAACTCCAGGTACAGTGTCTCCTTAGCCCTAAACGTAAGGGATAAATTGCTATGTCGTACGATGTTGTCACAATCGGTAGCGCCACTGTTGATCAATTTGCCGATACCGATTCCGAGCTAATCCGGATCGAAACGCCCCGCACCCAAGAAACACTTATCGCCTTTCCCGTCGGCAGCAAAATTTTGGTCAGATCTCTGGACCTCTCCGTTGGCGGCGGCGGAACCAATACCGCGGTTGCCTTCGCAAGGCTGGGATTTCGCACCGCCTACCTCGGCAAAATTGGCGAAGACGGTAATGGGGATTTTGTAATTCAAAGCCTTGCCAAAGAAGGCATCGACTTTATCGGCAGTCGAGGCGGTACGACCGGAATCTCGGTGATCATGAACAGCCTCAGCCACGATCGCACCATCCTTGCGTTCAAAGGCTGCAATAATGACTTACAGCCTGAAGACATTCCGGCATTTTCAACCCGCTGGATCTACCTCTCCAGCATGCTCGGTCAGAGCTTTGACAGCATTTCTGAGATGCTAGCCAAATGCGACTACCCGGTCGCCTTCAACCCCAGCAACTACCAGGCAGAGCTCGGCTACGAATCAATGCTGCCACTGCTGAGCAAAGTGGCGGTACTGATAATGAACCGTGAAGAGGCCTGCAAATTCCTCGGAATCTCCGACCACACCCAAGTCGACCCCCAATTTCTCTTCAAGGAAATGTTGAAATTGCCGCCAAAAATCTTTGTCATCACCGACGGCGCTGAAGGTGTGCATGTTTTTGATCGCGAATATTACTACCGCGCCTGGTCGCGAGAAGACATTGAGATTGCAGAAACAACCGGCGCGGGAGACGCCTTCGCCGCCACCTTCAGCGCCTGCTATTTCAGCGATCTGGGTGTGGAAAAATCCATCCACTTCGCCATGACCAATGCCGAATCCGTCATCCAGCATCGCGGCGCCAAGGAAATACTGCTCAGCTGGCAGGAGCTTGATGCGGCGGCAAACGGCATTACGCGGCGCACAGAGAAGCAGACCTTGCACGCCGCCAGCTGAGCCGACACAGCCAATCACTTTACATACGCGTGGCTAGGACAGCATACCTCCGGCGCTCACTGAGCGTGCCAGCTCTTCCTGGAAATCAGGGTGCGCAATCGCGATAAGTGCCTGGATACGCTCTGTGACACTGCGGCCTCGCAGCGAGGCAACACCGTACTCGGTCACCACATGATCGACCTGGGCCCTTGAAGTCACTACCCCTGCCCCCGGAGTCAGATGCGGCGCCAACCTGGAAACCGCGCCGTTTGCCGCCGTAGCGGGTATCGCAATAATGGAGCGGCCACCCTCAGACAATTGCGCCCCGGTCACAAAATCAACCTGCCCCCCGACCCCCGAATAAATTCGGCTGCCGATGGAGTCGGCGCAGACCTGGCCGGTGAGATCAATCTGAATCGCACTGTTAATGGACACCATTTGTGGATTCTTGCGAATTACCGAAGGATTATTTACGTACTCAATATCCAGAAAGACGGTATCTGAGTTGTCGTCAACAAAATCATAGAGCGCCTGATCACCCACCACAAACCCCGTCACGAGCTTTCCCCGGTGTACCGCCTTATTGTGATTATTAATCGCACCGCTCTCCACCAGTGCGGGCACACCGTCCGAGAACATTTCCGAGTGCACCCCGAGGTTTTTGTGATTTCCGAGACATCGCAAGGTCGCATCAGGTATTGCACCAATGCCAGTTTGCAGGCAGTCACCATCCTCAATTAAACCCGCGACATGCCAACCAATACGCTGGTGCACTTCACTACCGTCATTGGCCCGATGTTTCGGCAAGGCGCTGTCTATTTCCACCGCGTAATCTATCTCCCGTAAGGGTATACAAGTATCACCGTGGGTACGCGGCATCTGGGGGTTAATTTGGGCAATAATAATTCTCGCTACGTCACATGCCGCTCGTGTTGCCTCGACAGAAATGCCTAACGAGCAGTTACCGTGCCGATCAGGCGGAGAAACCTGAATCAACGCAACATCAACTGGCTGGATGCCCTTGCGAAACAGGCGCGGAATTTCCGAGAGAAAAACCGGAACATAATCCGCCCGCCCTTCGTTAACCAACGCTCGCGTTTCCGCACCAACAAAAAAACAGCGATTCCGAAGGTGCCCCTCCAACTCAATACTGCACAGCACCTGAGCATGTTCCAGATGGAGCTGCATCAAAGTAAGGTTGCTAAGCGTCATCGCCTTGGCAACCAATGCATCCAGTAAGCGGTAGGGCGTTGCCGCCATTGAGTGACACCAGATAGTGTCACCAGACTGGATAGCGTCTAGCGCTTCTGCAGGGAGGGAACAGAGTTTCGTCATCGTTTCATTCACATCGTACTGTGGTTAGATGACGCTATTTTCGTTGCGAAATATGACAAAGGCGTGGAGATTCTATACGGTGGAAAAATTCCAAATGGTCATTCCATAAATATTGATTTTGATCAGGCAAGCCGCTGCTGTCATAAAACAGACCGACAACTGTCATCTCCAATCGCTAGTTTATAAGTCAATAGGTCCAAAAGGGGCGTGAGCGTCAAGCCGTTGATGTGGAGTAACAAATAATCGCAAAGGCGTGCAGCGGTGCATACAAACGTTGACCCGGAGACCGGATGACCTGAGGGAAAGCGCGTTGGAATTCAAAGTAACGAAGGAACCATTTCACTATTCGACCAATCACGCCGTGCGGGAAACCTTTGCCCTCGTTCTCGCCGGTGGCAGCGGCTCGAGACTTAAACATCTCACTCAGTGGCACGCCAAGCCCGCGGTGCCATTTGGCGGAAAATACCGCACGATTGATTTTTCCCTTTCCAACTGCATTAACTCCAATATTCGGCGCATCGGCATTCTCACCCAATACAAGTCTCATTCCCTGAATACGCATATTCAAATGGGATGGAGCTTTCTTCGCGCCGAGCTTGGTGAATTTGTTAGTCTTATGCCAGCACAACAGCGTACGGAAAACTCCTGGTACAAAGACACCGCTGATGCGGTATACCAGAACCTCGATATTCTGCAATCGTATCGGCCACGCTATACGCTGATCCTCGCTGGGGACCATATCTACAAAATGGATTACGCCTCAATGTTGCGCGAGCACGTACGAAACAATGCAGAGGTAACAGTGGGTTGCGTGGAAGTCCCCGTAAAGCAGGCCTCTGCGTTTGGTGTGATGTCAGTGGACAAAACAAACCACATCACCCGGTTCTGTGAAAAGCCCGCTCAGCCCGATACCTTGCCGGGAAAGCTCCATACCTCGTTGGCCTCGATGGGGATTTATATCTTCAACACCGACTACCTGATACAGCGTCTGAAAGAGGACGCCGCCAACCTGCACTCTGCCCACGATTTCGGCATGAACATTATTCCGGGAGCGGTCGCCGCAGGGGACGGCATTTTCGCTTACGCCTACCGGGACGAACCACACACTGGCGCAGCATACTGGCGGGACGTCGGCACCGTCGATGCCTATTTTAAAGCCAATCAAGAGCTGCTCGACGTCACCCCCAAACTCAATCTTTACGACCGCAGTTGGCCAATATGGACCTATCAGGAACAGCTGCCTCCGGCAAAGTTTGTGTTCAACGACGATGAGCGTCGCGGCATGGCGGTCGATTCAATGGTGTCCGGCGGTTGTATTATCTCCGGCAGCCACATCAATCATTCGCTGCTTTCCAGCAATGTACACATTAATAGTTACTGCAAAATCGAAAACGCGGTGATCCTCCCCGATGTAGAAATCGGCCGAAACTCAAAATTGAGAAATGTCATTATCGACAAGGGGTGTCAAATCCCGCCGGGAACAGAAATCGGTTTCGACATCAATGCCGATCGACAACGCTATTACGTCTCAGATGAGGGCATCTGCCTTGTCTCGCCAAATATGCTGGGGCAAGAGCTGCACAATATAGCCTAAGTCGGACGGCGGGCTTGTCATCATTCCCATGCAATATCTGCTAAGGTTAAACGCGCCGCACCGAATCAAATCCAGTGCGCGCTGTCAGACTACTGACGCCAATGTTTCAAATAGGCCGACGCGGCCAGGGACCCGAGTGCATATCTGCGGGAATTAAACACGATGTACAATTATCACCCATAGGCTGGCCGCTTTACGCGAGCTGTTTCCAAGATTCAACAGAACACGCCCAACATTGCCATGAATGATGACCGTCTGAACGAAACCCACTGGTACGAACTCACTGCAACAGACTGCCTAGATGCGCTGGAAAGTCAGCCCAGCGGCCTCTCCCCCAAGGAAGTACTGAACCGCCAGCTGCGTTACGGCGCAAACGAGCTTCAGTTTCACAGAACCCCCACCTGGCTCCGCCTGCTCCGTCAGTTCTACGACCCCATGGTCATCATTCTTTTGATCACCTCCACGATAACAGCGGTGATAACCGCACTCGGCGGACATATGCTGGCGGACACGGTGGTAATTTTAAGTGTGGTGATTCTCAACGCCCTGCTCGGCTTTGTTCAAGAGGGCAAAGCCGAGGGCGCTCTGGATGCACTGCGCGACATGATGGTCCAGGAATGTCTGGTTCTTCGGGAGGGGGATCAACAGCGCATTCCCGCCAGTACACTGGTGCCCGGCGACATTGTCATACTGGAGGGCGGCGACAAGCTGCCTGCAGATGTCCGCTTTATCGAACTCAATAATACCCGCGTGGACGAATCGGCCCTGACGGGGGAATCGGTTCCCGCAGAAAAGCAACTGGAGGCCCTGCCCCCCGGCGAGCTCGTCCCCGCAGACCAAAGCAATATGGGCTTCTCCGGTACCTTTCTCACAGGAGGAACCGCTCGGGGCTTAGTCGTTGCCACCGGAACAAACACGGTCTTTGGCCGAATCGCTGATCTAGTGCAGTCCGCTGATTCGGGGCTGACACCCCTGCAACGAAAAATGAAAACCTTCGTCCACTCACTTATCGCAGCAATACTGGTCGTCGGTGGTATCAATTTTTTGCTTGGCATTTATCTGGGTTACGCCACCAGCTACAGCTTCCTGGGAGCGGTATCACTGGTCGTTGCCGCAATCCCCGAAATGCTGCCCGCACTAGTGACCTCAATCCTCGCGTTGTCCGGCACGGTTATGGCCGGCAGAAAAGCGCTGATTCGAAAGCTCCCCGCAGCGGAAACCCTCGGCGCCACCTCGGTCATCTGTTCCGATAAAACCGGCACCCTGACAGAAAACCGTATGACCGTAACGCGACTCTACAGTGGTGGAGAGGAATTCTGTGTTTCCGGAGTGGGCTACAATATCGAAGGCGAGTTCTGTATCGACGAACAAACGGCGATCAACCCCCGCGACTACCGTTCCCTGATGCGATTGCTGTATACCGGATTTTACTGCAATAACGCTCACCTCCACGCCGAGGGTGGCCACACCGGCGACCCCACCGAAATTGCCTTGCGTGTGTCTGGCGCCAAGGCCGACTTGGTCGTCGATGGTGTGCACCGTTTAGCGGAAATCCCCTTTGATTCCAGCAGCAAATTCATGGCCGTATTGGTGTGCCAGGAAGACCGTCGCTTTATTCTGGTTAAGGGCGCTCCAGAATTCATTATAAATATGTGTGAAACCGAGCTGGATCACAATTAAACCGTACAGCAATTCGATCGCGAAGCGGCCCTGGCTGCCGCCAAACGATTTGCATCAGATGCCCTGCGTACCCTGGCCTTTGCGGCGGTGGAAGTTCGCCCAGACCAATCTGGGCTGGGACTCGACGATCTTCACAACCTCGTTTTTGTCGGCCTGCAGGGTATGATCGACCCGCCCAAACAGTCCGCCATTGAGGCGGTTGAGCAGTGTAAAAAAGCCGGCATTCGCACGGTGATGATTACCGGCGACCACCCGGAAACCGCC
>JBFEVY010000283.1:0-4808 GCA_041546665.1 Spongiibacteraceae bacterium
GTCATCGCCCAGTAATACCGCGTCATTACCGTTACCAGCGATATCGGCCAATGCACCTGCAGAGATACCGATGTCGACGCTATCTCCCGCGCTGAGATTTTGCTGCAGCTGGAATACCAGTGTGTTGGCATCACTGTTGTCGACGCCAGTGATTGTGGCGAGCAAGTCGTTAACTGTGAAACTAAACTCGCTATCATCAAACAGCCCCAGTGCTTCGCTAAAAACAACGGTGACAGAATTGTCGTTAGCGTCAGCCGTGATAGAGGCAATTTCTGGGGAGCTGGTGTCGACAACTACATCAATGGTACTGCTTTGCAGTGTGCTGCTGACGTTCGGATAGCTCACCCTGGCGTAGAATGCGTAGTCGCCCTCGGCGAGGGTTTCAGCGGTATAGTTGTAAACACCCGGGCTGGTTTCCGTGGCAGTGCCGATGACTGCGTTGCCTACCATGATATCAACTTGCGCGCCGGCATCCGCAAGCACCTCAAAGGTCGGGGTCGCTTGATTGGTAATGCCATCGCTGTCACTGCTGCCGGTATCTGAACTGCTAAGCAGCGTGATTTCAGGAGTAGTGGCGTCGGGGTTGATATCGTTGTTCAGTATGGTGCCGGTGACCGTGACGTTTTCGGTAAGTTGAATATCGCTAAATTTAAGCTGGAATTGCTCGTCAGCCTCAAAGGCCGTGTCGCCCCTGACTCGCACGGTTACCGTGGCGGTGTCTTCACCCGCCGGAAAGGTAATAGTGTCAAAGGATAGCGCGAGATAGTCCAGTACGGGGGTGGTGTCGATATCCGTGAACTCTACTTGAACGGTAAAGTCGGTTTCTGCCGGGCGATCGAGTTGTAGCTGAAAGCTCATATTTGTATAGCCACTGTTCGCTTCCACTAACTCTTCCGAATCTACACTCAGTGTGTACACCGGCTCGTTCGGATTTGGGTCATCGTTAAGAATGGTGCCGCTGGCGGTAACGTCTTCTTTGAGTTTTTCACCGCTGAACTTGAGCTCAAAGGATTCGTCGGCGCCAAAGCTGTTGTCGCCGATGATTTCGACTTCAACCGTGACGGTATCTTGGCCGGCGACAAAGGTGACGCTATCAGCAAGCAGATTAAAGTCATCACCTGAAGTGGCGCTACCGTCAATTGCTTCAATACTGACGACGACGTCTTCGTCAAAGGGGGCCCCATCCAGCTTCAGTGTAAATGTCATGGTTGTGGTGCCGTCGTCACCTTCTTCCATCTCAACATCATCCACCGACAGGGTGTAGACATCGTCTTCGGTGCCGGCAGCGACATCGATGGTAACCAGTTGGGTGGTGGTGCCGCCATTGCTGTCTTCGATGGTGACGGTAAAACTGTCCTGGCCGTAAAAATTGGCGTCAGGGGTGTAGGTGAAGCGGCCGGGGTTGTCGTTGTCTTCCTCAACCGTGCCGTGTTCAGGGGTGCTTGCTGAGAAGCTCAGCGCGTCGCCGTCGGGGTCATAGGCGGAGATATCAAAGCTGATGTCCTGATCTTCGTCGGTGCTGAGGCTGAGATTCTCGTCTGCAACCGGGTCGGCGTTGCCCAGGCCAACACGCAGGTTGATCGTCTGGGTACTTTCCAGCTCGCCGTCGTTAACGGTAACGGTGAAACTGTCCTCACCGGTGAAGCCTGCGTTGGGTGTGTAGAAGTAAATACCCGTGCTGTCGCCCGGGGTAACCACACCATTTGCGGCGTCGGTAAAAGTGTAAGTCAGAGCGTCACCTTCGACGTCGCTGACATCAATGGTGATCTGGTACAGGCTGTCTGCGGCAAGCTTGTCGTAAACATTTTCCTCCAGTATCGGAGCGTCGTTTACGTCGTTAACGGTGATGCCAATGGTTTGCAGCGCGCGGGCACCTTCGCTGTCAGTTACCCTCACAACAAAGGCGTCGTCGCCGGCAAAGTTGGCGTCAGGCGTGTAGATGTACAGGCCGGGTTCGCTGCCTTCTGTTATCGTGCCGTGTTGAGGGTCAGTGAAAATTTCGTAGGTGAGCTCATCGCCATCGCCATCGCGGTCGCTTGCCACGGCAACAATGTCCAGGGGCTGGTCTTCGTCGGTGCTCAGGTCCTGGGTGGTCGCCGGGAAAGTTGGGGCGCGATTCACGGCGCTGCCGCTGTCGTCTTCCTTGTCGTAGTCATCCAGTGCAGCAATGCCCAACACACCTGCTGCGGTCCAGATCAGGGGTGTGTAGCTGTTGCCACTGTTGCCATTGGTGGCGCCGCCCTCGGGAGGCTGGGTCGCAATCTGGTGTTCGGTGCTGGCGTCGACATACCCGCTGAGATCGTTGTCCAGCGAAGCGACAAGCACAGCGGGGTCGACGTCGACATCGCCCTGCGCGAGGGCGTCGTCGTTTGCGTCCTCATCCCGTTTCTTTTGGTCGAAAACCTGTTCAGCGTCTAGATTGTCGGATGTTGCTGTTTCTCCCGACAATAGCGTCTCCAGGTCGATAAGCTCGTCATTGCTAAGCTTCATCGCCAGCGCATTTAGCTGATCGTTTTGCATCAGGTCTCCAATTTACGTACTGATAGGCCAGATAACTGGCGGGATGAGGAGGTCAGCGGCCGAAATCAGGCGTCGCCGTTGGCTTCCGGCAGGTTCTCTGACAACACTTTGATGTAAGCGTTTCGTGCAGTCTGAACAAGTGCCAGATCTTGCTTGAGCATATTAATCTTTTGATCTGCTGCCTGAATGCCCAGCAATTGGGATTTCGCGGTATCGCTCAGGTCGTCGAGAATGTACTGTTTGCCGTCGATGGTGATCTGCTTCTGTTCGTCTGCCATGATTATGTTTCCGGGTTGATGAATTTAGGCCCGGTATAATGCCATAGCACCGCAGCTAACCCAAATGGAATCAGTGTTTGCGGTCAGTGCTGCCCATCCCAGATGGTAGCGGAGTTCCTGGCTGATTGAGAGTGTTCCTTCTCTGGTCGCAGCAATTCCTCTGTAGCTACTTTTTTCCCGTTAGGGCCATTATCAGGCGCTTAAACCAGCCAACGGGTGCCTCTGAGGGCGTGGGGGGCTCGACAACCGGCTCTATCGGGGCGGCGGGGATCTCGGGTAGCTCAAAGGCCAGTTCGGCGCTGCCCATGCTGATAATATCGCCGTTTTTCAAATAGCTGGATAGGGCGCGCTGGCCGTTGACCAGGGTGCCGTTGGTCGACATCCAGTTGACGACTTTCCAGCGACTGCCTTCGTTGACGATCTGGGCGTGCATGCCGGAAACGCTGCCTTCGAGAATCGGGATATTGACGGCGTGGGTGTCGCGGCCGAGGGACCACACCAGGCTGTCGCCATCCCGGCTGGCAACGTCCTTGCTCAGGGTGAAGATTTTACCCCGCACTGCCACCGTGAGCCCTACCAGTCGGGCATCATCGCCGATGGCGGGCAGTGGCAGCTCGCCGGCGCGGTATTGTTGCAGGGTGTTGGAGTCTTCTTCCTCGTCGTCAAAAAATTCGGTGCCCGAGGCATTTTCCAGGCCGGCCTGGTCTGACCACAGCGGGGGAATATCCTGGTCTACCGCCGCAGGGCTGTCTTCCTCGGCGACAAACTCGCCCCCGCCACCGCCCGAGCCCATCAGGCGGGTCTGGGTTTCCTCATCGGTGCCGGCGGGGCGGGTTGCCTCGGGCTGGATGATATTGAACTGAAAATCGCCGAGGGTGAGGCTGTCGCCGTGTTTCAGCGAAGTCGGCTCCGATACCGCCTGGCCGTTGATAAACGAGCCGTTGCTGGAGCCGAGATCGGTGTAGCTGAGTGCGCCGTCGCTGAGGGTAAAGATGCCGTGTTTGCGGGACACGCTGGAGCTCAGCATGCGGATCGTGTTCTCTTCGCTGCGGCCGATACTGGTCTCGCCCTCGCTGAGGGTGTGTTCAATACTATTTGTTACGTCAAATAGCAGAAACGCTGTCATTGCGGTTTACCTCGTTGTTCAGCCTGATTCTGGTCAGGTCAGTCCGCCGTTCCGTTGGGGTCAGGCTTTGAAATATTGTGTACTGCCGTCGAGCCGGGCCACCGAGACTGGGTTGGTCAGAGGCTCGCTGCGTTTCGGGTGACTGTGGTCGGCAACGACCAGTACCACCGTGATATTGTCTTTGCCACCGGCGTTGAGCGCAGCGTTGATCAGCTGGTCGGGTATCTGCCGGGGTTCGTCGCGATATTGGTTGAGTATTTCAGCAATTTTGGTGCCGCTAATGGCGTCGTTGAGTCCGTCGCTGCACAGCAGCAGCATCTCGTTCTGGCACAGGGTATTGTGCAGGCGAGAAACATCTCCAGGGACCAGCTCGCCCTGGCCAAGCGCGCGATAGATCTGATTGCGCTGGGGGTGATTGCCGGCTTCGTAGGGTTGAATCTCACCAGCGGCGAGTAATCTCTCGACCTTGGAGTGGTCGCGGGTCAATTGCAGAAGTTCGCCGTTCCAAAGGTAGGCGCGGCTATCGCCAACCCAGGCAATCTCGAATTCGTGATCCTCGAAATGGACGGCAACCACTGTGGTGCCCATGCCGGGTTTGCCGCGGCCGTCACTGACCGCCTGTAGTATGGCGGCATTGGCGGCGGCGATGGCGTCCTGAAGTACTGCGCCCCGGTCGATATCATCGATTATTGTGTTGGTGGCAATGGCGGCGGCAACTTCGCCGGCGTCAGCGCCCCCCATGCCATCTGCAACGATGCCGATGCCCCACGATGCCATCGGTATAAGCACATAGATAAGCAAACGCACGTAAGTCGAACCTGTAAACGGCCAGTCCGGAACATTTTCGATCAGGCCCCGATAGGCAACCATATCCGCGAGATCAC
>JBFEVY010000330.1:0-3805 GCA_041546665.1 Spongiibacteraceae bacterium
CGCCCCGGGGCAGGTCGATCTGGGTGGCGTCACCGGTAATGACGGCGGTGGAGCCGAAACCAATCCGGGTCAGAAACATTTTCATTTGTTCCCGGGTGGTGTTTTGGGCTTCGTCGAGGATGATAAAGGAGTCATTGAGAGTGCGTCCGCGCATATAGGCGAGGGGCGCAATCTCGATCACATTGCGCTCGATAAGCTTGGTGACTGTTTCGTTACCAAGCATCTCGTAGAGCGCGTCGTAAAGCGGGCGCAGGTAGGGGTCGATTTTCTGCGCCAGGTCGCCGGGCAGAAAGCCCAGCTTCTCGCCCGCTTCCACGGCTGGGCGTACCAGCAGGATGCGTTGTATATCGTGATTGAGCAGGGCTTCAACCGCGCAGGCTACCGCGAGATAGGTTTTGCCGGTTCCCGCTGGACCAATGCCGAAGTTGATATCGCACTCGCGCACCAGGCGCACGTAGCTTTGCTGGTTACCACCGCGGGGCTTGATATTGCCTTTCTTGGTGCGAATAACCACCGGAGTCGGGTCGCTGTATGGGTCGGCAATCTGGGTCAGGCCAGAGCGCTGCAGGTACAGGTGAATAAGCTCGGGCGTGATAACCGTACCGCTACAGCTCTCGCTATACAGGTGTTTAAGTAACTCAACAGTATCGCCGACATTGTCTGCGTTGCCGCTGATCTGGAAGGTACTGCCCCGCGCGGCGATATGCACGCCGAGGCGCTGTTCCAGCAGCTTCAAGTGGGCATCCAGATGGCCGCAGAGTGCCGCCAGGTGCTGGCTGTCGCTGGGCTCCAGGCTCAAGACACGCTGGACTGCTGCGCTGGCTTTAGCCTCTGTGTTATCGGCGTTTGGCGAAGTGGTCATTAGTGTATGAGCTCGCCGCGAAGGGAGTTAGGCAGCGCCTCGGTGATGAGGACATCGGCGAAGTTGCCAATCAGACTGCGATTGTCGCTTTGGAAGTTGACCACCCGGTTGTTTTCGGTGCGTCCCTGTAGCGCTCCCGGGTCCTTTTTGGAAACGCCGGTAACGAGAATGCGTTGATGGCTACCGACCATTTGCCGGCTGATCTGGCTGGCGTGTTGCAGGATGCGGTGTTGCAGGCGCTGTAGTCGTTCCTTCTTGACAGATTCCGGGGTGGTGTCGTCAAGCTGCGCGGCGGGTGTGCCGGGGCGCGCGCTATAAATGAAACTGAATGAGTGATCGAAGCCGATATCGGCGATCAGCTGCATGGTGTCATTAAAGTCCTCTTCTGTTTCGCCCGGGAAGCCGATAATAAAGTCTGACGACAGGCTGATATTGGGGCGGATGCTGCGCAATTTGGCAATTTTGCTGCGGTATTCTTCCACTTCATGGCCGCGTTTCATGGCGGCGAGAATGCGATTGGAGCCGCTCTGCACCGGGAGGTGGAGGTGGTCGACCAATTGGGGAATATCCCGGTAGGCCTCGATCAGGGCATCGCTGAACTCCACCGGATGGGAGGTGGTGTAGCGAATGCGCTCAATGCCGGGGATCTGGGCCACAAAGCCCAACAGCTCGGCGAA
Source organism: Spongiibacteraceae bacterium (assembly GCA_041546665.1). Classification (GTDB taxonomy): domain Bacteria; phylum Pseudomonadota; class Gammaproteobacteria; order Pseudomonadales; family Spongiibacteraceae; genus Spongiibacter. Next base: position 1,540 of record JBFEVY010000330.1, read on the forward strand.
GTCGACAATGTCGCCCAGATGGTTTTCGCCGCGATAGGCGTTCACATTTTGTCCGAGCAGATTGACCTCGCGAACACCCTTTTCGGCGAGCTGGGCGATTTCGCTGATAACATCGTCAAAGGGGCGGCTGACTTCTTCACCGCGGGTATAGGGGACAACGCAAAACGTGCAGTATTTGCTGCAGCCTTCCATGATTGAGACGAAGGCGCTGGGGCCATCCACCGAGGGCTCGGGGAGGCTGTCGAACTTTTCGATTTCCGGAAAAGTGACATCGACAATTACCGGGCCGTCGATTTTCTTGTTGTTGATCATGTCCGGAACCCGGTGGAGGGTCTGTGGACCAAAAATCAAATCGACATAGGGGGCGCGAACACCGATATCGCTCCCTTCCTGGCTGGCAACGCAGCCGCCCACACCGATTAGCAGATCAGGATTTTTGTCCTTTAGGTGTTTCCAGCGACCGAGTTGATGGAACACCTTTTCCTGCGCCTTCTCCCGAATCGAGCAGGTATTCAGCAGCAGTACATCTGCTTCCTCGGGGTTGTCTGTGGGTTCAAGGCCGTGGCTCACGCCGAGCAAATCCTGAATACGCGCAGAGTCGTACTCGTTCATCTGGCAGCCGTGGGTTTTGATGTACAGCTTTTTGGGTTTGTCGGCGGTGTTACTCATGGCGTCCGGTTACGTGCAGTTTGCCGACACTTTACTGAAGCGGCGGCGGGCGCAAAAATGGGCAGGTATTATAGCGGTCTATGGCCCTAAAGCCTATTATTACGGGTGATTAATTGGGAATTGTGGTATCATCCGGCGCCCGCTCCGGGGTAGGCTCGGATGGTTTACGGAATACTGCATCGAAAAATGACTAAGTCGCCGATTTACAAAGTAATTTTTCAAAATAACAACAATGTGTATGAGTTGTTTGCTCGCGCTATCTATCAAAGCGATATGTATGGCTTTATCGAGGTAGAGGAATTTGTGTTTGGCGAGCCGGGGCAGTTGCTGGTCAATCCCGGCGAGGAAAAGCTGAAAAACGAATTCAGCGATGTGATCCGCAGCTATATCCCCATGTACGCGATCATTCGAATCGACGAAGTGGAAAAAGAGGGAGCGGGTAAAATCATTGACGGCGCCGCCAGCGGCAACGTACACCATTTTCCGATGGCGTCTGGACGCCCGATCAAGACGCCCGAAGGCGAATAACTTTTTCCTGAAACACTAAATACAAAACGGGCTATGAAATATTGTCATTTCATAGCCCGTTGTCGTTGATATTAGCCGTTCAGTCGCTGTTGAACCGATGCCAGCTTGACGCAGCAGACAAATACCGCCATGGCGCGCTCAATCTCGTCCAGCGTGGGAACGCTGGGTGCAAGGCGAATATTGCGATCTTCCGGGTCCTTGCCGTAGGGGAAGGTTGCTCCGGCCGGAGTGAGCTTCACGCCGGCGTCTGCCGCCATGGCAACAACCTGTTTCGCCAGGCCGGGCAGGGTATCCACAGACACAAAATAACCACCCTGGGGCGCCGTCCAGCTCAGCAGGCCGCTGTCTGCCAGTCCGTCATTCAGTGCTTTCAGCACAATATCAAAACGCGGCTTCAATACTTTGGCGTGGGCGCGCATATGTTCGCGCAGGCCGTCGCTATCCTTGAGCAGGCGAGCGTGACGAAGCTGGTTGACTTTGTCGGGGCCAATTTGTGACATGCCCAAGTGGTGCTTGTAGGCTGCCAGGTTGGCCGCAGACATACCAGCAAAGGCGACGCCAGCGCCGGCGTAAGTGATCTTTGAGGTCGAACCAAACAGGTAGACGCTGTCTTCGGTTCCTGCTTCGCGGCAGGCGGTCATCAGGCAGGCCAGTTCCGGTGCCGCATCGTCGAGATTGTGGACGGCGTAGGCGTTGTCCCAGAAAACCCGGAAGTTTTTGCCGGCGATTTTGCCCAGCTGCGCAATGCGCTTGACGACGTCGTCACTGTAGACGATGCCGCTGGGGTTGCTGAAGCGGGGTACACACCAGATGCCTTTGATGCTGGGGTCTTTGGCTAGCAGGGCTTCTACCTCGTCCATCAGTGGGCCGTTGTCATCCATGGCCACTGGGATCATTTCGATGCCGAGGTGTTCGCAGACGGAAAAGTGGCGGTCGTAGCCGGGGACCGGGCAGAGGAATTTTACGGTGTTGCCCTCGCTGGCCCAGCTGTCGCCAAGTGTGCCAAAACCCTGGTGCAGACCAAACAGAACGGCGAAATACATCAGTGTCAGGCTGCTGTTACCGCCGA
>JBFEVY010000110.1:0-10003 GCA_041546665.1 Spongiibacteraceae bacterium
TTTCATCCCGCCACCTTCTTGCGCTCAATTGGTCCCGAGCCCTGGCGTGCGGCCTATGTTCAGCCATGTCGTCGTCCTACCGATGGGCGCTACGGCGAAAACCCCAACCGTCTGCAACATTACTACCAGTTTCAGGTAGTGATGAAGCCGTCACCGCTGAATATCCAGGACCTCTACCTCGACTCCCTGCGTATGCTCGGCGTCGACCCCGCCGTGCACGATATCCGCTTTGTGGAAGACAACTGGGAATCGCCCACTCTCGGCGCCTGGGGCCTGGGCTGGGAAGTCTGGCTCAACGGTATGGAAGTCACCCAGTTTACCTACTTCCAGCAGGTTGGCGGCCTGGAGTGCTACCCTGTAACCGGCGAGATCACCTATGGGCTTGAGCGCATCGCCATGTACCTGCAGGGCGTAGACAGTATTTACGACCTGGTCTGGACCGAAGGCCCACAGGGCAAGGTCACCTACGGCGACGTGTTCCACCAGAACGAAGTTGAGATGTCCCACTTCAATTTTGAAGAAGCTGACGTCAAGCAGCTCTTTGCGACCTTCGATCATTGCGAATCTGAAAGCCAGCGCCTGATCGAGAAGGGCCTGCCACTGCCGGCCTACGAAATGGTCATGAAAGCCTCACACGCGTTTAACCTGCTCGATGCCCGTCACGCCATCTCGGTAACCGAAAGACAACGTTTCATACTTCGCGTTAGAGGCCTGGCTCGCGCAGTCGCCCAGGCCTATTTTGATGCTCGCGCCAAACTTGGCTTCCCGCTTGCCAGTGAATCCCTACGCGACGAAGTCCTGGCCAGCATTGAGGAGGGCAAAGCATGAGCACTCGCGACCTATTAATCGAAATTGGCACCGAAGAGCTGCCTCCCAAGGCGCTGAAAGATCTCAGCGCGGCCTTCAGCGGCTTTCTGCGCCAGGCGATGACTGACAAGAACCTCGCCTTTGCGGATTGTCACGCTTTCGCCAGCCCGCGCCGCCTGGCGGTACTGTTTAGCAGCCTTCAAGAAAACGCCCCCGACGAAACTGTGGAACAGTGGGGGCCGCCGGCCAAAATCGCCTTTGATGACAACGGCAAGCCCAGCAAAGCCGGTGAAGCCTTTGCCAATAAAAACGCCATTCCTGTTAGTGAACTCGCCAACTGCGTTCGCAATGACGGCAAACAGGACAAACTGTTTGTGAGCAAAACCGTTCCCGGTGTGCAAATCAAAACGCAGCTTACTGAGCTCGTTTCTCAAGCACTGGCCGCACTGCCCATTCCAAAGCGGATGCGTTGGGGCGCCAGCCGCGAACAGTTTGTGCGCCCGATTCACTGGGCCACCATTATCTTCGGCGAAGAGGTTATCGACGGCGAAGTAATGGGCATTGCTGTCGCTAACCGTACCCGCGGTCATCGCTTCCATTGCAATCGCGAACTGAGTCTTTTTTCCGCCTCCAGCTACGAATCTGTTCTGGAAAACGAAGGCTACGTCATTGCTGACTTCGACAAACGTCAGGCAAAAATTCGCAGCCAGGTAGAAGCCGAAGGGCAACGCCTGGGTGGCAAGGCTGTTATCGATGACAGCCTGCTGGACGAGGTTACCGCGCTAGTTGAATGGCCCGTTGCGCTGGCAGGAAACTTCGAAGAACGCTTCTTGAAAGTCCCCGCAGAAGCATTGGTGTCTTCAATGAAGGAACACCAGAAGTACTTCCATGTTGTCGATAATAACGGCGTGCTTATGCCGCACTTTATCACCGTTGCCAATATCGAAAGTACCGATCCGCAAAAAGTTATCGACGGTAACGAGCGGGTGATTCGTCCGCGCCTGAGCGACGCGGCATTTTTCTTTGAAGTCGATTGTAAAACAACACTTGAGGCTCGCCGCGAAAATCTGCGCAATGTCGTGTTCCAGGAAAAGCTGGGCACGATTTACGACAAAACCGTTCGGCTGGAATCCCTTGCCGGCATTCTGGCAGACAAACTGTCTGCCAATAGCGACGACGCCAAGCGCGCAGCGCAGCTCTGCAAGAGCGACCTGGTAAGCGAAATGGTATTTGAGTTCGACGATATGCAGGGTATCGCGGGCTACTACTACGCCGTGAACGACAAGGAATCCAGCGAAGTCGCCAGCGCGATGCAGGAACAATACCTTCCGGCCTTTGCCGGGGATGCACTGCCCGAAACCGCTACCGGAACCATACTTGCCCTGGCCGACCGCCTCGATACCATTACCGGTATCTTCGGTATCGGTCAGACCCCCTCTGGCTCAAAAGATCCCTTTGCTCTGCGCCGCGCCTCATTGGGTGTCCTGCGCATCATCATCGAAAAGGGCCTGGAACTGGATTTGCGCGAGCTCATCGAAACCGCCCTTGGCCAACACAGCCAGGTTACCAGTAGCGCAGAACTTGTCGATCAGATCTTTGCCTATATGCTGGATCGCCTGCAGGCCTGGTATGAAGATCAGGAGATTTCGGTGGAAATCTTCCGTGCGGTAACCGCCCGCAATATTACCTCGCCCGCCGACTTTAACCGCAGAGTGTTGGCGGTGAAGGGCTTCAGCGCATTGGCCGAAGCAGCCCCTCTGGCGGCAGCGAACAAGCGGGTCTCCAATATTCTGGATAAGTCGAGCGACACTGAGCTCTCTGGTAATATCGACGCCACTCTGCTGGAAGCCGGCGCAGAGCAGGCCCTGGCCGACGCCCTGCGCACGCAGCGCGAAGCGGTCTCGCCGTTGTTCGCGGAAGGCAGCTATGAAGCGGCGCTAAAGCAGTTGTCTGGACTTAAGGACACGGTCGATAACTACTTTGATCAGGTCATGGTAAATGTCGACGACACGGCCGTAAGAAACAATCGCTTGCGCCTGTTAAGCTCGCTTCGCGCGTTGTTCCTAGAGGTCGCCGATATCTCACATCTGGTTCCGGCCAAGAACTGAGAGTGAGATGAACCCTGTGGCACGCATCTTTTACACACTAAGGTCGATACTGTTTTTAATCGGCCAGGTGGTGATCACGGTTTTTTTTAGTGCCACAGGGGTGCTGATCTCGCCCTTTGTCTCACCCTACAATAACGGCCGTTATTTTGTGGTGGGCAACTGGCTGATTATCAAATGGCTGCGGGTATGCTGCGGCGTACGCCTTAAAATAGAAGGGCAAATGCCCAGCCCAAAGGCACCTTTTGTGGTGATGGCCAATCACCAGAGCCAGTGGGAAACCTTCTTTCTGCAGTGGTATCTGTTTCCGGTGGCTACCGTGCTAAAAAAAGAATTGCTCTCAATTCCTTTTTTCGGCACCGCGCTGAAAACCATGAAGTCTATTGGCATTGATCGCGATAACCCGCGCGCCTCAATACGGCAGATTATGGAGGAGGGCGTCGACCGCATTTCCAATAACTATAATCTACTGATTTTTCCAGAAGGGACGCGCATGCCGCCCGGCCAGTTTGGCAACTTCGCCCGCGGCGGTGCCGGTATTTCAATCAAAGCCGACGTGCCGATTATTCCCATCGCTCATAACGCCGGACGCTGTTGGCCGGCCAAAAGCCATGTCATCCAGCCTGGGCTGATTACCGTCGTGGTCGGTGAGCCCATCTATCCTGAAGGCAGAGAAGCAAAGCAACTCACCCAGGACGTGGCGGAGTGGATCAAGCAGCAATGCGAGCGTATTGGCTAAACCAGTCAGTGCGCAGCGCGGCCAAATAACCTGGCCAGCGGAGTATAAACAAGCACCGCGACACCCCCGACCAGAATTCCTGCTACGCCATTAAATACGATCGACGCTAAAGCCTCAGGGATGCTTACCGCCTCCGCTAAATGGATAAAGGCCTCCAGTACGCCGTGCGCTGCATGGATACCGTGAATAAGAATTCCCCCGCCCACCAGAAACATTGCAGCCGTACCCACTACCGAAAGGGTGCGCATCAGGTGGGGGCAAAAACTGAGAATTCCGCTTCCCAGCGCCGTACGCCAACGTCCATTTTCGGGTGTTTGACTGTTGAGCAAATGCAAACCCACGTCATCGAGCTTGACGATGCCCGCGACCAGACCGTAGACACCAACGGTGATGGCCGCCGCAATCAGTGACACCGTCACCACCTGCTGAGAGAAGGGCGCAGATTGCACTGTACCCAGTGCAATGACTACGATTTCCGCCGACAAAATAAAATCTGTTCTGATTGCCCCTTTGATTTTTTGCTCTTCAAACGCCAATAAATCAAAATTCGGATCGGCCAGTCCGTCGAGAAGTTGTTGCTTTTCCTCGCCGTCATCACTGTGAAGGAGTTTGTGGGCTATCTTCTCAAAGCCCTCAAAACAGAGATAGAGACCGCCCAGCATCAACAGGGGTGTGATAACCCAGGGAAGAAAGGCACTCAAAAGTAGCGCTAACGGAACCAGAATTAATTTATTCTTTGTCGAGCCCTTCGCAACAGCCCATACTACCGGCAGCTCTCGTTCCGCCCTGACACCTGAGACTTGCTCGGCGTTAAGCGCCAGGTCATCACCCAAGACACCCGCAGTTTTTTTTGCCGCGACTTTTGTCAGCAGCGAAACATCGTCAAGCAGGGTGGAAATATCATCAATTAGAGCAAGTAATCCAGCACTTGCCATAGTTCGTTTCCTTATCGCCTTGCAAGGGGAGCCAGATCATTCGCCAAGCTCGAACCCCGAAGAAAAGGGCACAAGCCTGACAAAAGCGCCACGCCCCTCCGGCTTACACGTCGAGATTCGCCACCTTCATGGCGTTGGTTTCGATAAAGTCGCGACGCGGCTCAACTTGATCCCCCATCAGGGTAGTGAAGATCTGATCCGCCGCAACGGCATCTTCAATAGTCACACGCAGCATACGTCTGGCATCGGGATCCATGGTGGTCTCCCACAGCTGCTCGGGGTTCATCTCACCCAGCCCTTTATAGCGCTGAATGTTGAAGCCGCGCTCCGCCTGCGCCATCAGCCATTGTATGACTTCGTCGAAATTGTCGACTTCCTTGGTACGCTCGCCGCGTTTCACATAGGCACCTTCTTCAAGCAAGCCATCCAGCTGTTGACCGAGGTCACAGATCGCCTGATAGTCAGAGGACTTGAAGAAATCGCGATTAAATCGATAGTGTGTACTCACTCCGTGCGCGATTATTTCGACTTCGGGAATAAATACATTAAGCTCCTGGTCTTCAACCAAGTGCACATCATAGCGCTGCTGCGGATCGCGATTTTCGAGCTCTACCGTCGCTTCTACCAAGCTTTCCAGCCATTTATCGACCTGCGCCCGGTCGCTCAGCGCATCAGCGGAAAGGGCAGGGAGGTAGACCATTTCCTTCATGATTTTAGCGGGATAGATGCGGGAAAGACGCTCAATCACCCGCTCAACCTTGCGGTATTGATCAACCAGTGACTCAAGGCCCGCGCCAGTGATCGGCGCTGCATCGGGGTTCACATAGAGCGCGGAATTATCCAGCGCGCTCTGCGTCAGGTAGTTTGCCAGCGCACCCTCATCTTTCAGATATTGGTGTTGTTTACCCCGGGCAATTTTATAAAGCGGAGGCTGTGCAATGTACACATAGCCATTCTCAATCAGCTCGGGCATTTGCCGGAAGAAGAAGGTCAGCAACAGAGTACGAATATGCGAGCCGTCGACGTCCGCATCGGTCATGATGATAATCTGATGGTAGCGCAGCTTTTCGAGATTGAATTCGTCTTTGCCGATACCACAACCCAACGCCGTCACAATGGTGCCAACCTCCGCAGAGGAGAGCATCTTGTCGAAACGGGCTTTTTCAACATTAAGAATCTTACCCTTGAGCGGCAATATCGCCTGTGTACGGCGATCCCGTCCTTGCTTGGCGGAACCACCCGCAGAGTCACCCTCCACCAGGTAGAGTTCAGACAGTGCCGGATCTTTTTCCTGACAATCGGCCAGTTTGCCGGGCAGGCCGGCAATATCCAGCGCACCTTTACGGCGGGTCATGTCTCTCGCCTTGCGCGCCGCTTCCCTTGCCCGCGCGGCGTCGAGCATTTTCTGCACTATAATTTTGGCTTCGTTGGGACTCTCCAGCAGGAAGTCACCAAACTTCGCGCTCATTGCCTGCTCGACAATGGTTTTCACCTCACTGGAGACAAGCTTGTCTTTGGTCTGCGAGGAGAATTTTGGATCGGGGACCTTGACCGAGATCACTGCGGTCAAGCCTTCACGGGCATCATCCCCAGTTGTCGCGACCTTGGCCTTCTTCGCCATGCCTTCGCTTTCAATATAGTTGTTCAGATTCCGGGTCAGGCCCGCGCGAAATCCCGCCAAGTGGGTACCGCCATCGCGCTGGGGTATGTTATTGGTGTAGCAGAAAATATTTTCCTGAAAACCATCATTCCACTGCAGCGCCACTTCAACCGTCACACCGTCTTCAGCGGCTTCGGTAATGAAATGAAATGCTTTGTTGATTGGTGTCTTGTTGCTGTTGAGGAACTCTACAAAGGCCGCAAGACCACCTTCGTAGTTGAAGTTTTCCTTTTCGCCACTGCGCTCGTCAATCAGGTCAATATTGACCCCGGAATTCAGGAATGCCAGTTCCCGCAGGCGTTTGGCGAGGTAATCAAAATGAAATTCGATATTGCTGAAGGTCTCAGCGCTGGGTTTAAAACGGATTTCGGTGCCACTGCGCTCCGTTTCGCCCACTACCGCCAGGGGTGCCTGGGGAACACCGTGCTTATACACCTGCTCATGGACCTTGCCACCGCGCCGGATTGTTAAGCGCAGTTCCTCTGAAAGCGCATTAACCACCGACACACCCACACCGTGCAATCCGCCGGAAACCTTGTAGGTATTGTCGTCGAATTTACCACCGGCGTGGAGAACGGTCATGATGACCTCTGCCGCTGATACACCTTCTTCGTGCATTTCTGTGGGAATACCGCGACCGTCGTCACTTACGGAGACGGATTCATCGGGGTGAATGACAACCTGTATTTTTCCGCAATGGCCAGCTAGCGCCTCATCGATAGAGTTATCGACCACCTCAAATACCATGTGGTGAAGACCGGTACCGTCGTCGGTATCACCTATATACATTCCAGGGCGCTTCCGAACGGCGTCCAGGCCTTTAAGCACTTTAATACTACTGGAATCGTAATCTTTCTTTTCTTCTGTCATTTACACACCTGTTGTGCAATATAAATCTGCAAAGGAGAGGGTAGGGGTACAGCCAAGCAAACTACGACGGCACCAAATCCATTATTCTTTTCTCACATTAACTCAGGGCGTTTCTTCACCACATCATCATTCATTCTATCTCATGGCCTTCCATCGGCGTCACCCGACCATGTTCCACGTGGAACCTTTTAACGCTTTTCTCCGCAAACCACCGGTCCTTAAGCTCATGTGGTTGGATCGCACTCGCAAAGACCTGGGAGCCGGTACTCAGCACCTCCGCCAGCAACGCCTCTCGCCGCAATTCATCCAGCTCCGCCGCAAGATCATCGATCAAAAACACACTCGACAAACCGTGCTCAAGAAAGAGCCATTTGGACTGCGCGATCTTTAGCGAACATACCACGGCCTTTATCTGCCCCCTAGAAAGCCGATCTGAAGCATCCACCTTCCCTGAGCGAACCTTAACATCTGCCCGGTGCGGACCAAGCCGAGTGAAGCCTTGCTCTAGATCCCTACTAACACCAGCCTGAAGCGCTTCATAGAGACCTTCGCTGGAGCCAATATCCCAACCAGGGTGATAAGCCAGGCTGAGATCGGCTAAATCATCACTCTGATCGCTGTGACCAACATCAACTAACTTTTGACACACCTCGCTGAAAAGAGGGCTGATAGCGTCAAAAGCCTCCGCTCGTATTTGATGTAATGCTTCACCGCTTCGTGCCAGCTCCAGGGTCCACGGACTCAATACTGAATCGTTTATTTTACCATGTCTTAGCAATGCATTCCTTTGTCTCAGCGCTTTTCGGTAGCGACTCCACTCCCTAAAGAAACCCGAATGTTCCACGTGGAACATTGACCAATCCAGGAACTGACGACGCTCCGCTGGACCACCTTCAAGCAACTTAAAGCTATCAGGATTGATCAGCTGAACGGGCAATACACCCGCCAGTTGTCCAAATGAGGCGATTTTTTCATCACCGAGTTTAACTAAAACGCGATTATCGAGATGTCTGCGCACCCCGAGGTTAACTTTTTCATTAGCCGATTTCCCCGAGGAAAAAGATGCGCCTTTTATCAACGCACCTCTAACCGTTAGTTCTGACGCCCCCGAGCTTATGACCGTCTTCATTTTTCTAGAACGAAATGACCGCGTCATCGACAAGGTATAAAGCGCTTCGAGAATACTGGTCTTGCCGCTGCCATTGAGGCCATGAATCAGGTTCACGTCCGCTAGCGACTTTAAGTGTGCGGATTCGATATTTCTTACATTGAATATCGATAGTTCATCTAAGCGTGTCACGAACACACTCCACACGCTACGTCGAGCAGGCAAACACCCGAATTACGACTCAATAGGCGCCGACGGGAATTTAAAGAAACGAATAGAAATCGCTCTACGCCCTTTAGTGTTGGCACGTTAATGAACGGTGAAGGGGAACAGGTAAGGGGAGGGTAGTAGATCATGTCAGTTCCAAATCGGGCGGACCAAAATGATGGCCTCGCGCCCGATTTAGCCGTCGTCTCCGCATCAATCGCGACGAGACTCCGCTGCAACGCGGCGGCTATAGCCGCATTGGCATCACAACATACTGGCAATCGCCTTTTTCAGACTCCTGAATCAAGGCAGAACTATTCGCATCAGAAAGCGAGAATTGAACAGTTTCACCATCAATCGCCGTCAACACATCAAGCAAGTAACTGACATTAAAGCCAATTTCCAAGCTATCGCCCTCATAATCCACCGCTACTGTTTCTTCCGCTTCTTCTTGCTCTGGGTTATTGGCAACAATCTGAAGGTTGCCGCTAGATAACACCATGCGAATACCGCGGTATTTTTCATTAGAAAGAATGGCCGTTCGCGCAAAGGCTTCACGCAATCCCGAACGCGAACCCAATACCACCTTGGTGCTATTACGTGGCAATACCCGATCATAATCCGGGAACTTGCCATCAATAAGCTTAGAGGTGAAAGTGAAATCGGTAGTCACCACTTGAATATGGTTGCTGCCGACCACCACCTCCGCTACTTCATCTTCCTTCATCAGCAGGCGAGCGAGCTCAACCACACCCTTGCGAGGCAGAATCACCTGACTCTGGCCCTCAACTGCAATTTCATCACTGTTGAAGGTTGCCATCGCCAGACGGTGGCCGTCTGTCGCCACCACTCTTAGGCAGCCTGCGCTCAACTCAAACAGCATTCCATTCAAGTAATAACGCACGTCCTGCTGGGCCATCGCGAAACTGGTGCGCTCGATAAGATGCTTCAGGTCACCCTGCTTCAACGAGAATCGCTGACCACCTGCGCCTTGTTCAACGGCGGGAAAATCACTGGCAGAAAGCGTCGACAGTTGAAAACGGCTGCGACCGGATTTGATTACCAATTTTTGATCATCGAGTAAGAAATTTAGCTCGGAACCATCCGGCAAGGCTTTACAGATATCCACTAATTTCTTGGCCGGCACGGTGATTTCACCAGCCTCACTCTCGGCGCCTTCCGCCAGAGTGACGCGCCCAACCAACTCAACCTCTAAATCGGTTCCCGTCAGCGACAATTGGCCATTACCATCCAATACCAACTGAACGTTTGCCAGAACCGGCAGTGTTTGGCGCTTTTCAACGACACCTGCGACCAAATTCAAGGGCTTGAGAAGTGAGTCCCTAGAAATTGTGAATTTCATTCTGGATGTTTTCCTTTTACATTTAAATTCTGGTTAGCAAAGAAATAATAGCACCTGCAAATAGGCCGACAAACAAACAATTCGGCACAACGACACTGTATTATAAAAACGCCTTCAGGTGGTCAGTAGACGGATCAAATTCTGATAATCTTCGCGAATATCCCCGTCTGAATCGCGCAGTTCCTTTATTTTCCGACAGGCGTGCAAAA
>JBFEVY010000371.1:0-3179 GCA_041546665.1 Spongiibacteraceae bacterium
AGATACCCAACTCCATAAGCAACAACGCGATCAATACGTTAAAAATCAGCCACACCACCCTACCTGGGTGACTGTGAGTCAAGCGCGAGAAAAAATTCGACCAGGCGATTGAGCCCGCATAGGCATTGGTCACATTGATTTTCATCTGCGACAAAATCACCATGGACGCCGCCAGGATCAACGCCAGGTTCGGCGAATCCAACACGCTTTGAAAAGCCCGCAGGTACATATGGGTCGGGTCGGTGGCGAGATCAAAGCCCAAGCCATCAGACACCGCCAAATAGGCCATAAATGACCCCAGCAACATCTTGATCACACCGATAACAATCCAGCCCGGCCCCGCCGCCAGCAACCAGAACCACCAACACCGGCGGTTTTCCTTGGTTTGCTCTGGCATAAATCGCAGGTAGTCCACCTGTTCCCCGATTTGCGCGATCATGGAGAACAACACCGCCGCAGCGGCGCCAAAGACCACAATATTAAAATCGTTCCCCACTTCCGCCGAGGGTGTGTATTCGGTCCAACCTCCGAGCTGTTCGTATTCCGTCACGGCCACTACCGCCAGCGCCGCAAACTGCAGAATGAGCCAGAGATTTTGCGTGCCGATCTGAAATTTACTGATCGCGGTAATCCCGTGCATCACAATCGGCACGACCGCCACCGCGCACAGCACATAACCAATAGCCAGCGGAATGCCAAACAGGGCCTGCAACGCAGCGGCCAGTATCGCTGCTTCTATAGCAAAGAAAATAAAAGTAAAGGAGGCGTAAATCAGCGAAGTAATGGTTGAACCCAGATACCCGAAGCCGGCGCTGCGGGTCAGCAGGTCGATATCCAGACCGGACTTGGCAGCGTGATAGCAGACCGGCAGGCCTATCACAAAGATCAACAAGCCCACCACGAGAATCGCGGCGACCGAATTGGTGAAGCCGTAATTCAGGGTCACCGACGCGGCGAGCGCCTCCAGCGCCATAAACGCGGTGGCGCCCAAGGCCGTCTTGGCCACCTGAGCCACCGTCCATTTACGCGCACGGGTGGCGGTAAAGCGCAACGCAAAATCTTCCAGTGTCTGGTCTCCCACCCACTGGTTGTATTGCCGCCGAACCCGGAATATTTGTTGTGAAGCTACCATGAAATGACTAAACACCTGTTGCGGACAAACGCGCTACCGACAAAATCGCATAATCCTCGGCCTAATCCTAAGTGAGAAACACCGTGTCTCATATTCGTCATTTTCCCCCCCTGTTCCCTTGCCTATAGCGCCCACCGAGTTTCCACCACTTGCGACGCGATCCCGTCTAGGCCACCACCTTGAAAGGGCCCCCAGTTTGCCCGTTTTCACATTGGCCTTCACAGGATTTTTTCGCTTATTTCCAGAGGCTTAAGGCCACTGCGACACACTTGGTGAAAAAGGCGATGGCATGGCAATTGCTGTAACAGCCCAGTACTAACGAATCTGTCTGGCGACGACTAAATACCAGTGTCATACCACTAAATCACAGGAATTTTTCTTTAGATCACAATGACTATTTCACAATGCCCGACAAGAGTGCCCCTGAGAAAAATGGTTATCGCCCTTTTTTGGTGCACACTTAACTCCGTCACCGCCGCGACTTTCGCGCATGGCGAGGCATTCGCGACATTGTCGACCGAAGCCCTGCACCTGGATGGGGAGGCCCGGATCGCAGAATCGCACTCCCCCATAGCTGAGAACCGCACCCGCCTTGAGCTGTACGTGGGTAGCGACGCCAAATCCGTCATTATTCAATCGGTCACCCTTCGCGTGGACGACGCCCCCCAGTTCAGCTACGAATACAACGAGGACGAATCTGCTGCCCTGCAGCGCGGAGGCCTTCATCCGCTACTGAATACCGAACTAGAGCGCGGCGACCACCACCTCAATGTCAAAATTGTCGCCCGGGAAAAAGATGCAACCTATGACGTTCTTCTGGTTGGCCGCCTCGACGACACGGTTTCCCTAGCCGACGCGGTGTCCCGACTCGAGTTGCGCTTTTCCAACCGCGGATTTATGAATCTGTTTCGCGGCGCCTCGGTCGAAATTGCGTCCTGGAGTCCCGCACCATGACGCGTTGGCTGATTGCACCACTCCTGCTTTGCTCGACCTTATCCGCAACGGCTGAAACCTATCAGCCCGGCGGAGAGAACGACCCCCTGCTTCGCGCGGCGCAGTTTTATGCCGATAGCGGTCAATCCTTCGCCGCACTTTCAACCGCGCAATATGCCCTGTCACAAGCATCGGCAGTCACTGCCACCGCAGACTTGCAGCAGCGAGTATACCTGAGCGCTCAGGACCTGAATGTCGACCCGCTTCCATCTGCACTCATCGATTATCTGAACGCCCCGGCAGCCACACCGGCACTCGCGGTGGAGACAGACAGTGATGCGGTGTACCGGCTTTACAACCACGGTGTCACGCTGCTCCATTCCGGTAAAGCCGAACAGGGACTGACCGCACTATTGCAACTGGTCGACGGCGACTACAGCGACGAAGACAAGCTCATGCTGCGAGACAAAACCAATCTCGCCCTTGGCTACTATTTCCTCGAACAGCGCCGCACCGGCGAGGCCGGCGAGCGTTTCCGTGAAGTCAGGCGCCTGAGCCCCTACGCCACCCGGGCACTGGTCGGGCTGGGCTGGGCACTGCTGCGCCCGGACAATCCCGCGCTGTCGGGCGCCAACCACCCGGTTTCGGACCCGATGCAAAACAGCTCCGACTTCCTCTGGTCCGGCTCTGAAGACGAAATTGCCTGGGCGCGACGCAAAGCGCCATTTCGACGCGCCTGGTCGGTTGTAAAAGGTGAAATGGTTGAGGATTTGCGCAATGCCATCGTGCCCTGGATGGAACTCATCGCCGGCGACCCGCTCGACCCCGCGGTGCAGGAAGGCATGTTGATTATTCCCTATGCCATGACCCACATGGGCGACTTTCAAAAAGCGGAAAGCTACTACCAGATTGCTCAGGACAATCTGCGCGAAGTCCACGACACCCTTGCAGCCAACAAGGCCAGTGTCAGTTCGGGCGAACTTGTCAGCGCCATTACCGCCAATGACGATGCAAATGAAACCGGTTGGGATGACTGGCTCTGCCGAACCATCGTCGCGCCACCCACCGCCTACGTCAGCCTGTTGATCGGCAATACGGATTTTCTGGACGCGCT
>JBFEVY010000232.1:0-5752 GCA_041546665.1 Spongiibacteraceae bacterium
GCCGCACCACACATCATCGACGACAACAAAAAGCCGCTTACCGCCCATAGAAACAGGCGCCTTGATCCCACCCGGTCAGACAACCAGCCAAGGATCGGGGTCACCATCACCCCTGCAATAATGAATACGGTAAGCACCCAGGTGACGGTTTCAATCGTCGCGCCAACACTGGACTGAATATGCGGCAAGGCCACATTGGCGATGGTGACATCCAGAAACTGAATGATCGACACGCCCATAACGGCGACCATCAGCAGGCCGCGATGTTTGGTCTCCAGCGCCGCTTTATCTTCCATGATTAATTGCCGATATTGATGCGAACATGGGTGGACAAACCCGCAATCAAGCGCTGCGTAGGCATGTTTTCAATTGCAATACGAACCGGTACGCGCTGGGTGACCTTAACCCAGTTACCGCTGGCGTTCTGGGCGGGCAAAATGGAAAACTCCGAGCCCGTGCCGGCGCCAATGCTATCTACCCGGCCACTCAACTTCAGACCGGGATAAGCGTCAACCTCGATGTCTGTCTGCTGACCAATGCGCATTTTCTCGAGGTCGGTTTCTTTGAAATTCGCCTCCACCCAGCCTTTGCCTGACTTCACAATCGTCACCGCTGGCAAGCCCTGAACCATTAGCTGCCCTACCTGCAGGCGCTCCGACTGACTAATCACACCACTCACCGGGGCGCGAACCTCGGTATGGGAAAGGTTCAACTCCGCTTTGGCCAATTGCACTTTGGCCGCCTGGATAGCCGGATACACACCATTTCCCGAGCGGCCGGTCGACAACGCCGCCTTGGCCTTTTCACGGTCAGCCATCGCGCTGGCTAATTTGGCTCGCGCCTGAGATAAGGCATGCTCAGCAGCCTGAATTGAGGCTTCCGTCGCCACCTTGGTTTTGCGCAGCTCCAGCTGACGGCGATACTCCCACTCGAAATAGGCGATGTCTTCCTTGGCACTTTCAATATCGACGGTCGAGGTCGCGTAAGCCGTTTCCAGACTCTCCAGGCGCGCTTCGGCGGTTGCGATCGCCGCTTTGGCTTCATCCACCGCGAGCTGGAAAGGCGCCGGATCGATCCTGAACAGCAGCTCACCCGCCGCGACTTCCTGGTTTTCACTGGCATTGACTTCAACAATGACACCACCAACTTCGGCGCTCACCGATACTTTGTCGCGCTGTATATACGCATTGTCGGTCGACACGTAGTTGGCCGTAGCCAGATAGAAATACAGGCCCACAGCCAACATCACAGCCGGCCCGACAAACATAAGAGTGAGACGTTGAACGGAACGAGACAAAATGATTACTCCAAAATAAAAACGTCGAGGCGTCAGTCAAAATCTGCCGCGGGGACTACTCCACCGGCGTAGATCGACGACACAAATTGTTACGAATCTTGTTCAGCGAGGCCTGCAACGCCTGGCGTTCAGCATCTGAAACCCCCTCCAGCGCCATTGTCAGAACTTCGTCACCCAGGGGTTTTAACTGCCTGAGCATGGCCTCTGCATCGGGCATCAAAAACAGCTGCCAGGCTCGACGGTCGTCCGGGTCGCGCCGCCGCTCAACCAGATTCGCCTCCTCCAGTCGGTCAACAATCCGACACAGGGTAATGGCCTCTACATCCAGAAGCTCTGCGAGCCCACCCTGTTTGATGCCTTCATGCCGGCTGAGTAGCGTCAGCACCTGCCACTGGGGCCGCGTCACCCCGATGCCTCGCGCCTTTTCGTCAAAACAGCGTCTAACCAGCCGCGAGACGTCTGCCAAAATTAATCCCAGGTTATCTTCCATATGCGCACTTTAATGTGAGGTCCGGTAATATAAGCACACATTTAATAAGCACACTTATAATATGTGCAGCAGTATAAAAAAAACGCCGACCAATCTCAAGCTACCGCCGGTTTCGCAGGCCTTAACCCCTTCTTAACGCATTTATTCTTATACTGCGTCTCTCTTTCCACGGAATACGCTAATGAGGCTGTTTAGCTATCTGATTATGCTGCTCCCCTTCACCGCCTGCTCAGTGCTGGGGCCAGATGTCGACTACCCGGAGCAGGCACGGGAGCAAATCTCGTCCCTCGAGACTTCAGCACCGGCAGACCCGGCGACGCAAGTCTCGCTCACAGACCTGATCGCCCCCGATAGGCTTTCCCCCCTTATCGAGGAGGCGCTAAACGCCAACCCGGGGCTACAGCAGGTACTCGCCACGCTGGAGATTCAGCAACAGAACTGGCGTCAAACCCACGCCAACCGCCTGCCCAGCGCTGACTTTGACTTTACCGCGAATAAAACCGAAAGCGCCGATGAGAGCTACAGCGGCGCGTTGAATATCAGCTGGCAGTTGGCTTTATGGCAAAAGTTGACTGACCGCAGCCACGCCGCCAACAAGGATATTGAAGAGCAGGCCTTCCTTTACGAAGCCGCCCGAAACAGCCTGGCGGCGGAAGTCATCAATAGCTGGCTGGGGCTTATCGGACAGCAGCGCGCGATATCAATTCAGGAGAAACGGGTCGAGGCGCTGCGCCGCACCGAGTCCTTTATCGTCCAGCGCTACCGCAATGGGCTCGGCACCCTAGACGACCTCGACGGTGCCCGCAGCAGTACCGCCAGCGCCGAGGCCAACCTTGAAGCCTACCGGGAATCCCTTGCCCAACAGCAACGCAGCCTCGCCCTCTTGCTCGGCCGCACAGAGCCCGCCGACCTTTCGCTACCGGAACATTTTCCAGACGAAGCCCTGGAGCTTTCCGCGCTGCCGGAACAAAACCTGGCCGGACGCCCGGATCTAAAAGCCGCTTACGCGGCGGTGGAGGCCGCGGATCTGCGCAGTGTTGCGGCCTATAAAGATTTACTACCCAGCATCAGCCTGCAGGCCGCTCTGCAGGACGTTGCACAAAGCCCCAGCCAGGCCCTGCTGACCAACCCGGTATGGACTTTTCTCGGTCAGCTGACCGCGCCGCTCTACCGCGGCGGCGCACTGAAGGCCGAAGCGAAAATCGCCGAATTACAGAGTGCCAGCACGTATCAAGCGTACCGGGAAACCTTGCTGACGGCAGTAAAGGACGTCGGTGACACCCTTGGCCTGGAACGCAGCTTGACCAAGCAGCAACAGCATATTGAAGTCGCGCTAAAGAGCGCACAAAACAGCCTGGAGCAATACCGTCGCAGTTATCGCAGCGGTCTGGTTGACCTGCTGAATCTGCTGACCATCGAACGCCAGAGCTATGACCTGGAAATTCAACTTAACGACATCACCTACCAACGCCTGAGCAACCGCGTCAACCTCGGTCTGGCGCTGGGATTGGGAGTACAACAATGACGGCATCGCAACCCCAAGCACCTTCAAGAAAACGCCCCCTGGTGCTATCTGCACTGGCTTTGGTCGCCTCTATAGCCTACATCGGCTACAGCCTGGCTGCGGCACCGGAGCGCATGAGTCCCAAGGCGGCGGCAGATGCAATGGCCCCCGACGTCAGTGTTATCGAGGTACAGCCTGAAACCTACAGCGCGACCGTCAGCGCCTTTGGCGCGGCGACGGCACATTACGAACTTGCGCTGACAGCAAAAGTGAGTGGCTACGTGGCGTCGCTGTCGCCAAGCTTTGAAGCCGGCAACGTGGTCGACCAAGGCGAGGTTTTGCTACAACTCGACGACCGGGATTACCGCAGCGCCCTGCGCAGCGCGGAAAACAATCTCGCCACAGCCAAGCTCGCCCTGCTGGAGGAACAACGCCAGTCAGCACAAGCCAAGGCCGAATGGGAAAGCGCCGGCCTGGACGGCAGCCCTGACTCTGAGCTGGTGTTGCGCCAGCCCTATGTTGAGGCTGCCCAGGCCAGCGTCCGTAGCGCCACCGCACAGGTCACCAGTGCCCGGGCAGACTTGCAGCACACCACTATCAGCGCTCCGTTTGAGGCAATGGTCGTGACCCGGGGAGTTGCCCCCGGCAGTTATGTACAGGCCAACACTGAGATCGGCACGCTCTACAGTACCGACCGGGTGGAAATCAATCTCGCATTGTCAGCAGAAGACTGGCGTAAACTCCCGGCCCTTGAGCAATTGACCCAAGGTGACTGGCCCGCGGAACTGCGGGATATCGAAGGTAACGGACAATGGCAGGGCCGGGTGATACGAGTTGAACGACACCTCGATACCACCACCCGGCAACGCACTTTGATTGTCGCGGTAGACGCCCCGCTGGCGCAGCCTTCCGCCCTGCTACCGGGCACCTTTGTCGACGTGACATTACCCGGACGCGAACTGAGCGGATTGTGGCGATTGCCCAACTCTGCGCTGAGCCAACGCAGCGAGATCTGGTATGTCGCACCGGACAACACCCTGGCCAGTTTCAGCGCTACGCCACTGTTCAGCGATAGTGACGCCATTTATATTGCGGTTCCCGAGGCCCTGGCAATGCAGGCTCAACGCGTCTTGCTACACCCATTGAACAACTACCTGGCCGGCATGGCGGTAAACCCTGTCATCAAAAACACAAGCTCCAGCGCGCCCCCCGCCCAGGAACCATCAGCACCGCAACAAACTAGCCAGATCAACACACCCGCCGAGGTCAGCGATCATGGCTAAGGAAAGTACAGAGGCGAGTATCATTGCCTGGTTTGCCGGCAACCCGGTTGCGGCAAACCTGCTGATGATTATGGTGATATTGCTGGGGGTCTTCTCCCTCAGTTCACTGCGTCGCGAGGCGTTTCCGAGTCTCGAACCGGACCGGCTGAGCATTTCCGTCCGCTATAACAGCGGCTCGGCAAAGCAATCCGAGGAAGGCCTGGCGATGAAGATCGAGGAACAGATCGAAGGTGTTCCTGGAATCAAATCCGTGACCAGTACCTCGAGTGGCAGTGGCGCGACGGTCACCGTGGAAAAGCAATCCGATTACGACCTGAACACGCTGCTGCAGGATGTGAAAGCCAAGGTCGACGCCATTTCCACCTTTCCCGCCGACGCCAAAAAGCCGGTTATTGAAAAAGCCGAACGCGAGGAGCACTCACTGTGGTTGCAACTCTACGGTGACGCCGACCGGCATACACTGCAAAAACTGGCCGAATCACTAAAAGACGATTTGCTGGCGCAAAGCGACATCAGCCGCGTCACCATTTCCGGCTGGCTGGACCCGATGATGGTAGTCGAGATTGACGAGGGCCGCCTTCAGGCCTACGGCCTCAGTCTCACCGACCTGGAAAATGCCGTTAACGCCGGATCCACTACCCCGCTGGTGGCTGTGCTTCGCAACAACAACACCTATTTACAGCTTGAGGCATCCAAGCAAGCTTATACCGCCTCTGACTTCGCCAAACTGGCCCTGATCACAACCACTGACGGCCGCCAGATTCGCCTCGGCGATGTTGCGCAGATTCGCGACACCTTTGACGATACCAGCTCGGTGTTGTCCCGCTTCAACCACCACGACAGTATCGCGCTACAAGTCATTACCGCGGGGAACGGCGACATCTCCGATACCGCGGTCGCCGCCAGCAATGTCGCTGAACAATGGCAAACCAACGGCAAACTGCCCAAGGGAGTCGCCCTGTCGACCTGGTACGACCGCAGCAAAAACATTAACGACCGCCTGGATCTGCTGGTGCGCAACGCTATCACCGGCATCATTCTGGTGTTTGTGTTGCTCGCCTTGTTTTTGAACCTGCAAGTTGCCACCTGGGTTGCGGCCGGGCTGCCCTTTATCTTCTTCGGCACCCTGTATTTTATGGGGGACGCCTACCTTGGGCTGACCCTCAACGCCTTCACCA
>JBFEVY010000216.1:0-6216 GCA_041546665.1 Spongiibacteraceae bacterium
CTATATTCTTCACCCTCCCGGCGGCGTGGTCTCCGGGGACACTCTGGCTTTGACAATCTCGCTGGACGACAACAGCAACGCACTCTTTACCACACCCGGCGCTGGGCGAGTTTACAAGGCTCACAGCGACAAAGGCTTACAACGACAAACCACCACCATCACGCTCGGCCCTCAGGCCAGCGCAGAGTGGTTACCCCTGGAAACGATTGTTTTCCCCGATGCCAACGGCGAACTGCTAACACGCATTTCACTGGCTGACGGCGCAACGTACATCGGTTGGGAGGTCTGTTGTCTAGGCCTGCCCGCCGGCAACCAGCCCTTTGAAAACGGCAGCCTGCATCAACGATTGGAAATTTACCGCGAGGGCAAACCACTGTTGATTGATGTGCTTGAGTTGAGTAAGAACAACGCCGCCTTTCGTCAAGGCGCCGCCGGACTGGCCGGCAATACCGTAACGGGATTGCTCGTCGCCGGCCCCTTGCTTTCAGCAAACAAAGATTTGCTGGCGCAGCTGCGGGAGCTCTCCGCAGACGGCGCAACTGCCGGTATTACCGCCGTAAACGGCTTTATCACCGCGCGCTACCTCGGCAGCAATGCAGAACAGGCACGCCGCTTTTTTACCCGCTGCTGGTCGCTGTTGCGCCCCGCATTATTACAACGCCAGGCCTGCGAACCGCGTATCTGGGCCTGCTAGACGTTAACACAACAACAGAAATCGCCATGGAATTACTGCCGAAAGAAAAAGACAAGTTACTGCTTTTTACCGCCGCACTGCTGGCGGAGCGACGCCTGGCACGGGGTGTAAAACTCAACTATCCGGAGTCTGTTGCTTACATCTCGATGGCCATCATGGAAGGTGCCCGCGATGGAAAAACCGTTTCGCAACTGATGTCCGAAGGTAAACAGATTCTGTCGTTTTCCCAGGTCATGCCGGGAGTGGCAGAGTTGCTTCATGAAGTGCAGGTGGAAGCGACCTTCCCCGACGGCACCAAACTCGTCACCGTGCACGAGCCCATCAACTGATCATTGAGCCCAAAGGAGCACTCATGATTCCGGGTGAAATCAAAACCAAAGGCGGCGAAATCGACATGAACGTTGGCCGCGCCACCTTGACGTTAACGGTAAAAAATACCGGCGACCGGCCTATTCAGGTCGGCTCACACTACCATTTTTTTGAGGTCAATCCCGCCCTGGAATTCGATCGCGACAAGGCCCTGGGCTTCCACTTGGATATTACCTCCGGCACTGCCGTGCGCTTTGAGCCTGGCCAGGGCCGGGAAATCAATCTAGTGGCCTTTGCCGGCACACGCCACGTCTACGGCTTTCGTGGCGACGTGATGGGCGCATTGCCCAGCAAGCCTTCAGGAGACAAGGTATGAGCAAAATAGACAGCGTAGCCTATGCCTCCATGTTTGGCCCCACCACCGGGGATAAGGTACGCCTCGCCGATACCGAACTGTGGATAGAGGTTGAAAAGGACTACACCGTTTACGGCGACGAGGTAAAATTCGGCGGCGGCAAAGTGATACGCGACGGTATGGGGCAGAGCCAACTGCCCTGCGCCGACACCATGGACACCGTAATCACCAACGCGCTGATTCTCGACCACTGGGGCGTCGTCAAAGCCGACATCGGCCTCAAAGCCGGCCGCATAGCGGCAATTGGTAAAGCCGGGAATCCCGATGTGCAAGCCGAAGTGGATATCGTGATCGGGCCAGGCACGGAAATCATTGCCGGCGAGGGCTCTATTATCACCGCCGGCGCCATCGACGCGCATATCCACTTTATCTGCCCGCAGCAGATTGAAGAGGCACTGATGGCCGGTACCACCACGATGATCGGTGGCGGCACCGGCCCCGCCACCGGCACCAATGCCACCACCTGCACACCCGGCCCCTGGCATATCGGCAAAATGCTCCAGGCCACCGACGAGCTGCCAATGAATTTCGGCTTTCTCGGCAAGGGCAACGCGAGTTTGCCTGAGGCGCTGAGAGAACAGCTTGAAGCCGGCGCCTGCGGACTAAAACTGCACGAAGACTGGGGCACCACCCCGGCTTCGATTGACTGCTGCCTCAGCGTCGCCGACGAGTACGATGTGCAGGTTGCGATTCACACTGACACCCTGAACGAATCTGGTTTTGTCGACGATACCCTCGGCGCATTCAAGGGCCGCGCGATTCACACCTATCACACTGAAGGTGCCGGCGGCGGTCACGCGCCGGATATTATCAAGGCTTGTGCCGAGGCCAATGTGCTGCCCTCGTCAACCAATCCGACTCGGCCGTACACGGTAAATACGATTGACGAGCACCTCGATATGCTGATGGTCTGCCACCACCTGGACGCCAGTATTCCCGAAGACGTCGCCTTTGCCGATTCGCGCATTCGCAAGGAGACCATTGCCGCGGAAGACATACTCCACGACCTGGGCGCCTTTAGCATGATTGCCTCTGACTCCCAGGCCATGGGCCGGGTGGGTGAAGTCATCAGCCGAACCTGGCAAACGGCGCACAAAATGAAAGTGCAACGCGGCGCCCTGCCCGAAGATACCGGCGACGCCGACAACTACCGGGCGCGCCGCTACGTGGCCAAATACACCATCAACCCGGCGATCACCCACGGCATTGCCCACGAGGTTGGTTCAATCGAGGTAGGCAAACTCGCTGATCTGGTGCTTTGGAAGCCGGCGTTTTTCGGCATCAAGCCTTCGCTGATTATCAAGGGTGGCGCGATAGCCGCTGCGCCGATGGGTGACCCTAACGCCTCGATTCCAACGCCGCAACCGGTGCACTACCGCACCATGTTCGGCGGCCTGGGCAAGGCCGCTGCAGCTACCTCGGTGACCTTTACTTCAGCGGCAGCACTTGAGAGTGATCTGTGTTCAACGCTGGGTTTAAACCGACGTCTGGTCGCCTGTAAAAATACCCGCAAGATTACCAAGCGCGACATGATTCTCAACGACTGGATGCCACGTATTGAGGTCGATCCGCAAACCTATGAAGTCCGGGCCGATGGCGAATTGCTGACCTGCGAACCCGCCAGCGTATTGCCGCTGGCGCAACTTTACAGCCTCTTTTAACGGTATCAACATGATCGAGATCTACGAACGACTTCCTCTCCCCGCCATTGCCGACGCCGATGTGCTGCTGCCCCTGACTCACGATCAACGTGAGAAGGCGCGCCTGAAAACCCGTGCTGACAGCGGTGATGAGGTGCGAGTGTTTCTCGAACGCGGCAAGGTCTTGAAGATCAATGAATACCTGGTGTCGCGCTGCGGAAAATCGGTCAAAGTGGTTGGCTATCCCGAGGACGTCACCATCGCTTTCTGTGACGACTGGCAGACTTTCGCCACCGCCTGCTATCACCTCGGCAACCGCCATGTTCGCCTTGAAGTGGGGAACCGCTGGCTGCAAATGAAACCCGACCATGTCCTGGAGGAAATGCTGGTTCGCCTTGGTTTGACCATCGCCCATAAAACCGCAGTCTTCAACCCTGAGTCCGGCGCCTACAGCGGCGGACACAATCATGGACAGAGTGTCAGGCTCGAACACAGCCATAGTCATCACCAAGACCATAGCCACGGTCACGGTCACGGGCATCACCACCATGACTAGCGCCCTGTTGCGCCTGCTGCAACTCAGCAGCGCCGGCCTTCCGGTAGGCGGCTTTGCCTACTCTCAGGGACTGGAATACGCGGTGGAAAGCGGCTGGGTCAGCGACCTCGACAGCACCGAGGATTGGCTGGCCTTGCAGTTATCCTGCGGTATGGCCCGCCTCGACCTGCCCGTATTGCTGCGCCAATTGCAGGCTTTGGAAGATGGTCATATCGACAGATTGAGCTACTGGAACGACTACCTGCTGGCCAGCCGGGAAACCCACGAGCTGCTATTGGCTGACACCGCCATGGGCGCGGCCCTGGCAAAGCTCCTCAACAGTCTGTCTGTACCGACGCCGCAATTTGAACGCTACAGTTTTGCCAGTCTGTTCGCCGCAGCCGCGCATCACTGGCAAATTCCGGCGGATACAACCGCAACCGGATACTGTTGGTCATGGCTGGAAAATCAGGTCGCCGCCGCCACCAAACTGGTGCCGCTGGGGCAGACGCAAGCCCAGACCCTGCTGGGCAGTATTCAACAGGACGTGCCCGACGCACTGCAAACGGCCCTGACCCTGTCAGACAACGAGATAGGCAGCAACCTGCCCGGCGTGATTATGGCGAGTTGCCTGCATGAAACCCAATACACACGCCTGTTCAGATCATAAGGAGAGACCATGAGTTCCATCCCTCCCAAACAGACCCTGCGGGTTGGCGTTGGCGGACCTGTCGGCTCCGGCAAAACCGCCCTGCTGCGTTCACTGTGTGCGGCCATGCGCGACTATTACGATATCGCCGTGGTGACCAATGATATCTACACCCGGGAAGACGCGGAGTTCCTGACCCGACACGAGGCGCTGGACGCCGATCGCATTATCGGAGTGGAAACCGGCGGCTGCCCGCACACGGCAATCCGCGAGGACGCCAGCATGAACCTGGCCGCCATTGACGAGCTTGTGGCCCGTCACGGCGCGCTCGATGTGGTCTTTGTAGAAAGCGGTGGCGACAACCTCAGCGCAACCTTCAGCCCAGAGCTGTCCGACCTGACCATCTATGTTATCGATGTATCGGCGGGCGACAAAATCCCCCGCAAGGGTGGTCCGGGTATCACCAAATCCGACCTGCTGGTGATCAACAAGACCGATCTCGCCCCCATCGTTGGCGCCTCGCTGGAAGTGATGGATCGCGACGCGTCGGCCCAGCGCGGAGGCAAGCCTTTTATTTTTTCCAACTTGAAAGCCGGCAGCGGTCTGGACGATATTATCCAGTTTATTATTGACGCTGGTATGCTCGAATCCAGACAATTACCCCCCGCCAAGGCCGTGGTATAAACAAGGAGACGTATTGATGAAAAATGCAGCCCAGAAAATACTCGGAATCAGTACTGCCGTTATCGCCAGCAGTGCCTTCGCCCACGAGGGTCACGGCAGCGGCGCAATGCACGATATGCAACACAGCCTGTGGCTTGCCGCGGCGATCTTTGTGGTCGCCTTTGTCTATAAACTCAGCACTTATCGCAGCACCGATAACAACGCTGACAAGCACCGCGACAAAGATTAACCACAGCAAAGACTAAGCGTCACAACGATAAGCCGCCAAAGAGATTAACTCCCGCTGGCGGCTATGAGCCGATAATCCGTATCGCAATACCCGCCGCCGCAGTACGGTTTTCAACACCGAGTTTGGGAAACAATTGTTCCAGATGCTTGTTAACCGTGCGCACCCCCATGTCCAGAATCTCGGAAATTTCCTTATTGGTTTTGCCATTGGCCAACCAATACAAAACCTCCGATTCACGGGTGGTCAGCCCCAGCTTTTCCTTGAGCAATTGATCACCGGGCAAACGGTCGGCGTCGGTAAGCTTGAGCAACACTTCGCCGTTGTCACGGTATTCGATCAGGCTAACCTCGACCGGGTGGGCCATCTCCGGCAGCGGCATAATCTGTTTTATCGCCGGCTTGTGTTGCAGCCAGGCAACAATTTTCGGGGCAAATACATTTTTTTGCCATTGCTCGCCCATATCGGCCTTTGCCAACAGGGCGTGGGTCTGCGGTGTTGCCCAGATAATATTTCCGTTTTCATCGACGGTAAAAATATTCTGCCCCATGCTATCCAGAGCATTTTGCGCGCTGGAGGTAAGGCGCGCATTGCTCAAATGCACTTTCATCCGCGCCAGCAACTCGTCGGGATTTACCGGCTTGGTTAAATAGTCAACGCCGCCCACCTCCAGGCCTTTCAAAACATTTTCGGTATCGCTCAGGCCAGTCATAAAAATCACCGGTATGCTGCTGAGCTGTGGAATCGCTTTGAGCTGGCGACAGGTTTCAAAGCCGTCAATATTCGGCATGATCGCATCCAGCAGAATCATATCGGGACGCAACTGCTTGGCTATCATCAGGGCCTGTTTGCCATCGAGAGCAACCAGCGTATTGATTCCCTCCGCTTCGAGTGTATCGCTGATCAAACTCAGCGAATCCGGTGCGTCATCGACAACCAGTACAGTGCGAACAAACGCATTAGTGTTCATGGGATAGTAACTCGTCTATTTCCTGGCACATCAGCTCATAACGGTATTCCACCGCTAGTGAGCGAATGCGTTCTAATTGTAATTCGGATACTTC
>JBFEVY010000282.1:0-4811 GCA_041546665.1 Spongiibacteraceae bacterium
GTCCGAGAACGCCGCCAGTACTCCCGCAAATGAATCCATGGAAGTACTGCCTGCCAAAGACCCCAAGTTGTGTGAGCAAGCCCGCGGAAACTTGCAGTCTCTGGCCATCCCCGGTGCCCGCATTCGCAGTACCCGCCCCGACGGCAGCAGCTATTTCCTGAATCCGGAGGAGATCGAGACCCAGCGTTTGCGCGCGAAAGAAGCCGTAGATATCTACTGCGACTGAGCGCAGACTGATTCTGGTACAGGGACTACCCCAGCCGCTGTACCCCCCACACTACACTTACCACCATCAGGCCTACGGCGCTTCCAGGGTAGAACACCTGGCGGAATCCCCGCCAACGTCCCAGCACTAGCAAAACGGGCAAAACTGCAAGCAAGACCAGTAATTGTGCCAGTTCAATGCCCAAGTTAAACCCGACCAGAGCCAAGGCCTTGGCGTCCGTTGAAGCGAGCAGCCCCGCCAACATGCTGGCGAAACCCAGGCCGTGTAGCAGGCCAAACGCCCCCGCCAGGTAGCGCTGACTTTTCCCTGCGCCGCGCATACCCAGCAACGCGGCAAAACCTATCGAGAAGGCAATCGCGACTTCCACTGGCGCTGCGGGGATACGCACCACTGAGAAGGTGGCGAGCACCAGACTAAAACTGTGTGCCAGCGTAAAGGCGGTAACCACCCAGAAAATCTCGCGACAATCCGATTTTTCAATCCAACCATCCCTCTGGGCACTGCGTCGAAGATAAGGGAGAACCAGCGCAGCCAGAAACAACAAGTGATCAAAGCCCGTGATCAGGTGCACCACCCCCTCATTAAAAAACATGGCAAAAATATCACCAGCACTGGAAATCCCACCGCGAATAACTTCCGCTCCTGGCGCCAGAACGCCCAAGCGCTCCGCGTCAGGGATTTCAATGCGGTAAAGCGCTCGATGTAAGGGGTCAATTTCAAACAACAAGCCGTAATGCAACTCTCGGGTGGCGCTGTCCTGCGCCAGACAGGGGGACTGCAACTGCCATACCGCGTAGTGCCCCTCACTATAAGAGCTCAACCCCACTAACACGGCGCTCAGAGAGCACGCCGTTCCACCGTGACGTAGCACCAGGTCCTGCTGTATCAAGCGAGCCAACGTCGCTTCGCTCTGCTTCAATTCTCGCCACGTTAGCTGTGAATCAGCGTTTTGATCCAGATCTGACAAGCGCTGCAAATCCCAGACGGAAATATCCAGGCGAAGCGTATCCTCGCCCCAGTAGAGAAAGCTGTTTGACGCGGTGTGCGCAGCGGCCGGCGTAATCATCACCCACAACAACACAGCAACCCACGCAATGCGGGACATTGCCCCTAACGCAATAGTCACAGATTATCACCCTTGCTATTCACAACCGAATATTCGGCACGCCGCAGAATTTGCTCGTCCGGCCACTCACGCTGCTCCGACCAATTCCATTGTGCTAGCTGCAGGGCGCTTTGCGGTTCGCGCATCACATCAAGCTGATATCGGGCCAATGCCCGCTTATGGAGATTTTCCGACCGCCACCGCGCCTCGGCAAAACGCTTATCAAGCTTCTCGCGCAGTGCATTAAATTCCGATCGATGTGTCGGTGTATTTCGCAGAGCGATTGCGCGGCAAACAGCGAGGCTGTCGAAAGTTTCGAAACCCTCCGTCAACTCCAGAGCCAATCCGCGCGCCCCGCCCGCCAACGCCGCGTCACAATACCGGCTGCGAACATAGTGATTGCCCGGTTCCATCTTCAGGGCCAGAGACCACCACTGCAAGGCGTCATCGGGCTGCTGGCGATCGGCAATATCCGCCAGCGTCGCCACGGCCCAGGAGCGCCCTTCAGCGCCGGAAAACAAGCTGGAAGCAAACGCCTCTCTCATGCCGAAGTACGCACCGCTATCGCCTTCAATAGCGCGCAACTGCCAATCACAACTTTCACTATAGAGATCGCGTTTGAGGGCAGCGAGTTTGTCACAGGCGCGGCGAGCATCCGCGTACTGCCCCCTGACAAGATGAATATTATATTTTTGCAACCAAAACGCCCGGCGTCCCGGCGCCATTGCCAAACCTTGCTCCAAGCTCAGCAAGGCAGACTCAAAATCGTGCAGACTTTGCTTGATGCTGGTATCGAGATAATAGAAATGCGCATTTCTCGATAAGGGAGCGACTTTCTCCAAAAGTGATTGCGCATCGCCCAGCCATCGAAGTCGGCCATCAACGCGATACTGATTCAGCAAGGATTCCGCTTGATCAAGTCGCTCTTCGTCGCGCAATCCGTCGCGACTCGCTCCTGCAGACGCAGCAGGGTAAGACGACAAGCTCAGTAACACCTCATCAAATGATTTGGGTTCGTAAACCGCCGGTGCCGACCAGACCGCACCGCAGTTAAAGGCAAGAAGAAAAAGGAGGCCCGTGGGCCTCCACCATTTAATTGTCGAGAAAGCCATCAAAGGAATCGCCTTCTGCGAACGTGATGGTCCGACCGTTAACCTCCACCGGATCATCATTTTCATCGCGCGCCGCAAGCTCGCTCATCAACGCGACACCATTCACTTCTGTCGGGTCGACGTATGCATCGCTGCTGCGTTTATTATTGTCACTATCAAAACACCCGGCCAGAAACAGGCCCAGGACAGCGGGAATTGTCCAGTTCAGTCTCATCACACTCTCCTTATAGGTCCGAGGGGGAACCCGCTAACGGGGTATTCAGATAGGGAAAGGATGTAAGGTAGTTACTGCCGTCTGGAATCGCACCATCATTTACAACAGCTCCAGCGTTGATCACTGTTGGTGAATCGCCACTCAGATCGCAGGTCTGCAGATTAAGAGCATTCGTGCCATCAATTGCCCCCTCTGCAACCGTCAATGCAATATCCACAACGTCGTCTACCGGGCGACGACCATTTGGGAAGCCCGCGAGATCACAGTCGAGAAAACCCAAATCCTTCTGTGAAGCCGCATCGATTGGCGCAACAGCGGTATTCAAACGCAACATTTCACCAGGGGCGCTCTCACCAGCGGGAAGCGTCAAGCCCTGTATGCCGGTCACAAATGCGGCCAACAGATCGTTTCTCGGCGTCGCCGGCGGCGGAACCTGGAACAGCACGTCTACCAACACGGGCAGTGTGGGATACAACACATATTGCGCAAAATTATCCACGTCCCCAGAGGGCTCACTGGCATTGAACTTGTCCTTGTCTGTAATACCAATCACAACTTCGTTGACCAATGGACTTCCAAGGCGAGACACCTGAACCCAGGGCCCCAACTCTACCGACGGGCCCTTACCAGAAGCATCATCAACCGGTCCGACCGGACTGGGGTTCAACACCCGCCCCTGCCGTTTGCTAGCGGTTGTCCATGCGCCAATAACGGGATCGTCGCCACTAACAAGACAACTGATTGGCAGTTCAAGCGCCAGTGTCGTGACGTTTTTTTCGCCAATCGTATTCTGCCGGGAATCTCTGGCACCCAAGGGATTCAGGTTCACCTGGTCAAAAACCTCGCCCAGATTAACCACAAAACCTTCCCTGCGCTGGCCGACAAAAAGCCGCGCCTCGCTGCTTGAACATCCAGGCACATTAACGTCGTAAATGTACTGCGCCGCGTAGCCCTCGTAGTCCGGAATCGTCTTTGCGCCGATATTATCTACAGGCTTGGTAAAGTTAGGGGAGCCACTGGAGGCCATGGTGATCGCTGCTGTGTTGCCGGAGCGCCGATCACCCGTGACAACATCCACAGTATACGTCTCTACAACATTCAGCAGGCCCGGGCTAGTGCCGGCGCCACCGCCCACCGCCGCAAGCGGTATCTGCACGGGTCCATTTCCTGTTTCCACCGCGCCGTCGACAATAAGCCCAGCGGCATTCGCCTGGCCATAGGCATTATTGAACCGGAATTGAAAGGTGAGGTCTTCCACCGCATCACCGTCATTATCAATATGAATTTCGTACAGCGCGGTAGGGTCCAAGGTAAAATAATTCGGGCCACCGTAGGCATCTTGCAGGGGCTGATAATTTGCCAGCAGAGTGACAAAGCCTTCCCTGCCCGGCTCATAGCTTCTGAACATATAAAAATCGGTGCCATCAACCTTTGGCGAACCCGCGACAAACGGCGCCTCACGATGGCTGGACGCCATTGCGAGGCTCGACAACATACATGCACACGCCACACCGGCGTACACCGGGAAACCCTTTTTCATAATCGCACCCTTTTTTATTGACGGTTATTACACGGGGTGTACGCGAATGACTCCTAGCCTGGATCAAATTATTTAAGAATTATTCCTTTGCCAAAAAAAAGCCCGGCATGAAGCCGGGCTAAAATCCAGTTTTGGCGTTGCGCCTATTGGAGCGTTGCGCCTTTAAATACCAAAGCGCCCTCGTCTACATCAGCTACAATCAGCTCGCCCGGCGCAAACTCACCCTTGAGCAAACGCTGCGCCAGTGGATTCTCAAACTGCTGCTGAATCGCGCGCTTCAATGGCCGCGCGCCAAACACGGGGTCAAAGCCAACTTCAGCGAGCATATCCATCGCGGCATCGCTGACCTCAAGCTGCAGCTCGCGCTCAGCGAGGCGACGCCCAAGGATTTCCAGTTGGATTTTGGCAATAGCCCGCACCTGCTCTTTAGCCAAGGGTTCAAAGACCACCAGCTCGTCGATACGGTTGATGAATTCGGGCCGGAAGTGGCCAGATACCACATCCAACACCGCATCGCGAATCTGCGGATAGTCACTGCCGCCCCGGGTCATTTCCTGAATAACATCGCTGCCCAGGTTTGAGGTCATCACAATAACCGTATTGCGGAAATCAAC
>JBFEVY010000171.1:0-7791 GCA_041546665.1 Spongiibacteraceae bacterium
ATCAGCATGACCTTTTTTCAGGCCCGCGATGTGGTTCGCCACCCCCTCGTACAGAAAATTGTCGAGGCCTACGACGCGTTTGACAGCTCAGCCAACCAATGACCCCGGCCACCTGCCAGCTCGACCTTGACCTGCAAATCGCCTGCGAGCCCGGCGAGCTGCCGGACACCAGGGCCTTTACCGTCTGGGCCAGCGCGGCCCTCGCGGGCCTGAGAGAAACCGCCGAACTGAGCATTCGCCTGGTGGATGAAGCGGAAAGCCAGGCCCTCAACGGCCAATATCGCGGCAAGGATGCACCGACCAATGTGCTGTCCTTCCCCGCAGACCTGCCTCCCGAGCTGGAATTGCCACTCCTAGGTGACTTGGTGATCTGCAAACAGCTTGTCGAACGCGAGGCAGTTGAGCAAAATAAGCCAATAATGCACCACTGGGCGCATTTGGTGATTCACGGTACACTCCATCTGCTTGGTTTCGACCATATCGACGATGACGAAGCCGAAGAGATGGAAGCACGGGAAATCGCGCTGCTGAAACAGCTGGATATTCCCAATCCCTATGACGCATCAATGGCATAGCGCCAACGATAACAATGCGAGGACAGCACCCAAACACATGAGCGAAGACCGATCTAGCAACGATCCGGGCGATAAGTCCTGGATCGAGCGAATTGCCCATGCATTTTCTTCAGAACCCAAAACCCGTGAAGACCTCTTCGACGTACTCTCCACGGCCAAGCAAAATGAAGTCATTGACGACGACGCCATAACCATCGTTGAAGGTGCTATGCATATCAGCGATATGCAGGCCCGGGAAATCATGATCCCGCGCCCACAGATGGTGGTATTAAAAGATGGCGTACCCCTCAGCGAGCTGCTGCCGACGATCTTTGACACCGGCCACTCCCGCTATCCTGTTATCGGTGACACCCTGGACGACGTTCGCGGCATCCTGCTGTCCAAGGACCTGCTGCCACTGTTGTGGAAAACAGAAAATACCGACGACATCGACCTGACCAGCATTCTGCGCCCGGCCAAACTGGTCCCGGAAAGCAAGCGCCTGAACGTCCTACTGCGGGATTTCCGCGAGAACCGCAATCATATGGCGGTTGTCATCGACGAATATGGCGGCGTCGCCGGCCTGATCACCATCGAAGACATTCTTGAGCAGATTGTCGGCGAGATCGAAGACGAATACGACGAGGAAGACGATCTTCCGATTCGCAAAATCGCCGATAACGACTATGTTGTTCAGGCACTGACCCCCATTGACGAATTCAATGAGTATTTTCAGGCCACGCTGAGCGATGAAGAGTTCGACACCATCGGCGGACTGCTGCTACAGGCCTTCGGTCACCTACCGGGTCGCAACGAAATCACGCGGCTGGGGAATTTTGAGTTCAAGGTTGTCAACGCCGACAAACGCCAAATTCACCTGCTGCGTATGCGCCAGGTTACCGAGTCTGGCGATTAATCCCGAAAAGGAAGAACCAAACACGCCCTGACGCTGTCAACAACAAGTAAACCTATCTGGTCTACAATGCCTATGGCGGGAAACCTTCCCGCCTTTGCCTACGTCAACAGGATCAACGCGTGGATTTCCTTAATAATCTGGCCAGCGCGGTCATCAAATACAGCGCCCTGCTCTTTATTTTACTTGTTGGGCTGGGTGTTCTCGTTACCATCATTCTCTATTTTCGGGACATCACCCAAACCCAACACGCCATCCGGCGCAACTACCCGGTGATTGGCCGCTTCCGCTACTTTTTTGAACACCTCGGGGAGTTTTTCCGCCAGTATTTCTTTGCCCTGGATCGCGAGGAATTGCCCTTTAACCGCGCTCAGCGAGCCTGGGTTTATCGCGCTGCCAAAAACCTCGACAACACCATTGCCTTTGGCTCGACCCGGCCGCTCAACCAGAGCAACGAAGTGCTGTTCATGAACACCGCCTTCCCCACCCTCAGCCAGGACGCCGTGCCAACCCGCGCGGTCACCATTGGCGAGGGCTACGCCAAACGCCCCTATACCAGCTCGTCAATTTTCCATATTTCCGGCATGAGTTTTGGCGCCATTTCCAAACCCGCTATCCAGGCCCTGACCAAAGGCGCGAAGGAAGCTGGGATCTGGGCCAACACCGGAGAGGGCGGCCTGTCCAAATGGCACCTGGAGGGCGGCTGCGACCTAGTGTTCCAGATTGGCACCGCCAAGTACGGCGTGCGCGACGAGGCCGGCAATTTAAGCGAGGAACGCCTCGCCAAGATTGCCGCGCACCCCCAGGTACGGATGTTCGAGATCAAGCTCAGCCAGGGGGCGAAGCCTGGCAAAGGCGGCATTCTGCCCGGCGCCAAAGTTACTGAGGAAGTTGCCGAAGCACGGGGCATTCCGGTAGGTAAGGACTCCATCAGCCCAAACCGCCACCCGGATATCAGCAATGTCGACGAGTTGTTGGACATGGTTGAGCGAGTGCGCAATGTCACAGGCAAACCGGTGGGCTTTAAAATGGTGCTGGGCGTTCCCGAATGGTTGGACGATCTGTTTGCCACCATCCACCAACGCGGCCTGCAATCGGCGCCGGACTTTATCACCGTAGACAGTGCTGACGGCGGCACTGGCGCAGCACCCCAAAGCCTGATGGACTACGTCGGCCTGCCGCTGCGACGCAGCCTGCCATTAATTGTCGACAAACTCGACGAGTACAATCTGCGCCAGCGCATTCGCGTAATCGCCTCAGGCAAAATGATCAACCCCGCCGAAGCCGCCTGGGCGTTGTGCGTCGGCGCAGATTTTATTGTCTCGGCACGCGGCTTCATGTTTGCCCTGGGCTGCATTCAGGCTCTGCAGTGTAATAAAAACACTTGCCCTACAGGGGTCACAACACACAACCCGGAATTACAGCGCGGCCTGGTTCCCGAAGATAAAGCGGTCAGAGTGAAAAACTACGCCCTGAATCTGATGCATGAAGTCGGCGTAATCGCCCACTCCTGCGGCGTCAAGGAGGCCCGGGGACTACAGCGCGAACACGTCTACCTGGTAGACGCCCGCGGCGTCCCAGAACCACTACTGGACCGCTACCCCCACACCTCGTCGCGCCCCGAATACATTATCGCCAGCGACAGACATACCCCTTAATGCACAAGCGCTAGCAGCGGTCACATCAGACCGCTACACTAGCGCCCGACCTTTACCAACCCCAATGCCATGAACCTGTTACTCTGCCTGCTTGCCGGCGCGACCTTTCCGCTCTCCCTCGCCCCATTTGACTGGTGGGGTTTTGGCGTGTTGTCGCTCGCCACACTGGCTTTCGCACTGCGCGATGCCGCGCCGCGCCGTGGCGCCTTCCTGGCCTGGATTTACGGCAGCGCCAGCTTTGCAACCGGCGTATCGTGGATTTATATCGCCATGCATGACTTCGGCGATACCTCGGCGCTGCTGTCCGGTTTGATGACGGCAATATTTTGCCTGGGCTTGGGCGCTATCCCCGCCGCCTTTGGCTACTGCTATTGCCGATGGGTACGCGGCCACCACCGCATCCAGATTCTGGGGTTTGCCACCGCCTGGGTGCTGTTTGAGTGGCTGCGCGGCTGGCTACTCACTGGCTTTCCCTGGCTGTACAGCGGCTACGGCCACTTGCACACCGCCCTTGCCGGCTGGGCCCCGATCACCGGCATCCACGGCTTGAACCTCTGGGTCGCCCTGGCTGGCGCTGCCACCGCACACTGGGCCTCGTCTCTGCCGCAAAATCTGAAAGGCAAGCACTGGCGCGCGCTCGGCGCCAGCACCTTGCCGTTACTCGGTTGTTTCGCCCTGTATTTTCTCGGCGACTCCCTGAAAAGTATCGAGTGGACACGCGATGCCGGACGGCCGCCATTAAAAGTGGGCGCCGTGCAATCGAATATCACTCAGGATCAAAAATGGGCCTACACCCAGTATTGGGCCACACTTGAGCTGTACGACCAGGCCTCGGAGGGACTTTGGCAGGGCAACGACCTAGTCATCTGGCCCGAAGCCGCCGTTCCCGCCCTCTACCACCATGCTCTGCCCTACTTTGACTATATGCGCGAACGCGCCGAACTCAACGACACTGCACTCGTTACCGGCGTTCCCACCCGGGACGGCGACGATATGTATAACTCCGTCATGGTTATCAGTGGCGGCAGCGGCATCTACAACAAGCAACGTCTGGTTCCGTTTGGGGAATACGTGCCCCTCGCCCGATTCATTCGAGGCTTGATCCCCTTTTTCGACCTGCCACTATCCAGCTTCAGCCGCGGCGGCCCCGGACAGCAACCATTGGAAGTAAAAGGCTGGCAGCTAGTGCCTTCCATCTGCTACGAAATCGTCTACCCGGATCTTGTTGCCCGGGGGGCACAGAACGCCGACCTGCTGTTTACTATCAGTAACGATGCCTGGTTCGGCCACTCGATCGGCCCCGCCCAACACATGGAAATGGCCCAGATGCGCGCTCTGGAGAACGGCCGGGAGCTGATCCGCGTGACTAGCACCGGCATTACCGCCACGGTAGACCATCGCGGCAATATCCGTGAACGCCTGCCGGCATTTACCCGCGCCGACCTGCGTACCACAGTCCACGCACGCAGTGGTCAAACCCCGTTTAATCGCCACGGATCCCTACCGGTGCTGGGGCTTTGCGCCCTGCTGCTTGCAGCCTCCGCACATTTGAGCAGAAAAGCCTGACAATAATCACCATCGCAAATGGTACTGCGGGGGGCCGAGCTGTTAAAATGCCCGCCTTTAAGCGCGTGTTTGGTTTGGGCAACGGCACCACCAGCACCAAAAGACCAACGAGAGAGACCCACATTGGCAATGGACCAGCATTATCAACCCCGCGACATCGAATCCCGCACCCAACAATTCTGGGCAGACAACAATTGTTTTGTTGCCACAGAAGATACCAGCCGGGAAAAATACTACTGTCTGGCCATGTTCCCCTACCCCAGCGGCAAACTGCACATGGGGCACGTACGCAACTACTCTATCGCCGATGTTATCTCTCGCTATCAGCGCATGCTGGGCAAAAACGTACTGCAACCCATGGGCTGGGATGCCTTTGGCCTGCCCGCTGAAAACGCTGCGGTAAAAAATAAAACCGCACCGGCCAAATGGACCGTCGAAAATATCGACTATATGCGCAACCAGCTGCAACAACTCGGCTTTGCCTACGACTGGCAGCGCGAACTGGCCACCTGCAAACCCGATTACTACCGCTGGGAACAGTGGTTCTTCACCCGCCTCTACGAAAAAGGCCTGGTGTACAAGAAGACCTCCGCTGTCAACTGGTGTCCCCACGACGAAACTGTTCTGGCCAATGAACAGGTTATCGACGGCTGCTGCTGGCGCTGCGACACCCAGGTAGAGCGCCGGGAAATCCCCCAGTGGTTTATCAAGATCACCAACTACGCCGACCAACTGCTGGCTGACCTCGACCAACTCGACGGCTGGCCCGAGCAGGTCAAAACCATGCAGCGCAACTGGATCGGCCGCTCTCAAGGCGTACAAATGCGCTTTGACCTCGACGAGACCATTGCCGGGCTCGACCACTTTGAGGTCTACACCACTCGCCCAGACACCTTGATGGGCGTGACCTATGTCAGCCTCGCGGCGGAACATCCGCTGAGCCTTGAATTGGCCAAATCCAGCCCCGAGCTGGCTGCCTTTATCGACGACTGCCGGCACAGTTCCGTGGCGGAAGCCGATATGGCTACAATGGAGAAAAAAGGCATCGACGCCGGCATCAAAGCCCGCCACCCCATCACCGGCGAACCCGTCGCCGTGTGGATTGCCAACTATGTATTGATGGATTACGGCACCGGCGCCGTGATGGCGGTACCCGCCCACGACCAGCGCGACTTTGAATTCGCCCAGAAGTACGGCCTTGAAATCAACCAGGTTATCGCCCCTGCCAATGGTGAAGCCATCGACCTGTCCGCCGAGGCATTTACCGAGAAAGGCACACTGGTCAATTCCGGAGACTTTGACGGACTGGATTTTAGTGAAGCGTTTAAGGCGATTTCAGGCGCCTTGGAAAACGCCGCTAAAGGTCGTGTAACCACAAACTTCCGCCTGCGCGACTGGGGCGTCTCCCGCCAGCGCTACTGGGGCGCTCCCATCCCAATTTTCAACCTGCCGGACGGTGGCGAAATTCCCGTCCCCGCTGACAAACTGCCTATCCTGCTGCCAGAAGATGTGGAAATGGACGGCGTACAGTCGCCGATCAAAGCCGACCCCGAATGGCGTAAAGACACCCTCAACGGCGAAGCCGTGGAGCGCGAAACCGATACCTTCGACACCTTTATGGAGTCCTCCTGGTATTACGCGCGTTTCACCTGCCCCGACTTTGAAGAAGGCATGCTGGATTCAGAACGGGCCAATTACTGGCTGCCGGTCGACCAATATGTTGGCGGCATTGAGCACGCGATTCTCCACCTGCTTTATGCGCGTTTCTTCCACAAATTGATGCGCGATGAAGGACTGGTCAACTCCGACGAACCCTTCAAACAGCTGCTTTGCCAGGGCATGGTGTTGAAAGACGGTGCCAAGATGTCCAAGTCAAAGGGCAACACCGTCGACCCGCAGGCATTGATTGAACAGTACGGCGCCGATACCGTGCGTTTGTTTATTATGTTCGCTGCACCGCCGGAGCAAAGCCTCGAGTGGTCTGACAGCGCTGTAGAGGGAGCCAACCGCTTCCTGCGCCGCCTGTGGAAACTGGTTGCCACCCACAAAGAGGCCGGCGCCCCCGCCGCGCAGCTGGACACCGCGAACCTGACCGACGCCCAGCGTGACCTGCGCCGCAAGACCCACGAAACCATTGCCAAGGTCAGCGATGACTTCGGCCGGCGGCTTACCTTCAATACCGCCATCGCTGCCGTTATGGAGCTCGTCAACGATATCTCCCGCTTCGAGCGCGAAACCGATCAGGATCTCGCCCTCGAGCGTGAAGCCCTGGAAAGCGCCGTGCTGCTGCTGGCCCCGATTGTCCCGCATATCTGCCACGAACTCTGGCACGAACTTGGACATAGCGAAGCCATTATCAACGCTCCCTGGCCCGAGCCTGACGCCGAGGCGCTGGTGCGCAACACCATTGAAATGGTCGTCCAGGTCAATGGCAAAGTGCGGGCAAAAATCCAGGTGCCTGCCGATGCTGACGCCGACACAATCAAGGCACTGGCAAAGGCCCAGGAAAACGTCCAGAAATTTATCGACGGCAACACTATTCGCAAAGAAATAGTCGTGCCACAAAAACTGGTGAATATCGTTGCAAACTAAATCCGCTAACAACTGGTTCACGCTGCGGCGGTATCTGCTCGCAGTGATCCTTGGCCTCAGCGTTAGCCTGTTGGGTGGATGCGGTTTTGCACTGCGGGGTAGTCTCGACATCCCCGCAGACCTGCAACCCATATTTGTGGTGGGCAAGAAACAAAGCCAGGAGTTGGCGCAGGCCGTGCGTCGACAATTGGAGATCAACCAAATCGACGTAACGCTGAAGCGTCGCAATGCCAAATTAATTGTCGAGCTCGAACAGTTTTCCCCCAGCAAACGCAGTGTCGCGCTGGATCACGAAGCACGCGACGCAGAATACGCGCTGTTTGAACGCGCCCAAATCACCTTGCTCGACAGCGCAGGTAAAGTTCTGCGCGGCCCTCGTGTACTCGAACAGCGCCGCCTGATCGTTAACGACACCGACAACCCCGTTGGCGAACAAACCGAGTCCAGTATTGTTCGAGCCGATATGCGCAAGCAACTCAGCGTACAAATGGCCAGACAAATGGAGTAC
>JBFEVY010000360.1:0-3407 GCA_041546665.1 Spongiibacteraceae bacterium
AGTCTGTTTGGTGCGCAGCTGGCTGCCGCGTTGGGCCTACCTTACGCATTCGCTTCCCACTTCGCGCCCGCTCAGCTCGAAGAAGCCATAGCACTGTATCGACAGCGATTCCGCCCCTCTGAATATCTTGAAAAGCCCTATGTAATGGCCGGAGTGAGTGTGTTTGCCGCCGACAGCGATAGTCAGGCTGAGTACATCGCCAGTTCGATGCAGCAAGCCTTTGTCGCCTTGCGGCGGGGCGAGCCAGGGCCGCTGCGGCCGCCAGTCGATAATTATGTTCAGTCATTGCCAGTCAGTGATCGGGTGCTGTTGGAAGGGATTATGTCCTGCTCGGCAATAGGTGGCGCGGAGACTGTCGAGACCACTTTGAGCCGGTTTATTGCCAGAATCCAGGTTGACGAGGTGATAGTAACCTCGCAAATTTTCGACCCAGCGGCTAGGCAGAAGAGTTACGAAATTCTTGCTGATGTAATGGGGAGGCTTTAGAAGCCGCACAAGACTGATCTAATAACGGTGGCTCCTCCGAGAGAATTTCTAAAAATGGGAAGAGCCGAGACCCTATACCCCGGGTTCTATTTGGGTGGTCGGCGGCAGTAGTCGGAATAAGGTTGATGGCAAATAATTTTCACTTTGTTTGGTTGAATCTGCTGTTTTTATCGATACCTTTCACGGGAATAGGGAAAGGTCACTCCTTTCTCTCAATTAAGTTGGTACGTATCTCCGTATTTGCGGTATTACTAGGCGCGTGTGATAGCGGCTCTAAAGAAATTGGCATATCTCCTAGCAATGATGCTCTAGATCAACGCGTTTTTGCTTACCTACTAAACGAAAGTGGGATCGCGTTTTACGAGGATGATAAAGGATACTTTTATATAAATAATGATGTCGTTGAGAGAGCAGAAAGGCTGATGCGCAGAGCCTCGTCAAAGTCTGGTCAACGTATCGGGTTAATCGCTAGTAATGAATGTGAAAGGTTTGCACTAGGGAAATTGTTAGATTCCCAGACACTTCCCTATGTTGTAGATAAGGAAAACCAAATGGTAATTCGCATGTTGGTTGAGCATGTAGAGCAATACCAAATTAGCGGTAGATTTGCGCTTATCAAGGATCGGTGTTCAGATGCTTAAGTAGATGAGATGTGGCGCTCGCTTATCTCCGAAATGTCATCTCCTCGCTTGGACCAATAAAAACAACAATGAACAGCACATTACCCAAACCCCATTTCCGCAGCCGAATTGTCAACAGACTGGTTTCCCGCCTCGGCCTGAGCAACACCCTGCGTGCCCGGCATTTCGGCCTGGATTATTTGCTCCGGCGTCCACCTGTGCTGGAGCTTTATTACGAGGCTGGCGATCCTCATTCCCATCTTGCCGCGCAGTTATTGCCGGCGCTTATTCGCCGCCTGAAAATTCCGGTGGTGGTGAAGGTAGTGGGGGAGTCAGATCCGGTGGTTTATCCCGAGGCGGCGAAGCAGCGCGAGTACGCCTTGCAGGATGCGGTGCGGATTGCTCCCGCCTATGGCCTGCATTTTCCCGCGGATGCTCGGCCACTTTCATCGGGTGCGCGCTTGGCCGCGGCGCGTAAACTGCTTGCGGCCTCGGATGCCCAAAGTTTTTGTGAGAGCGAACCGGGTGTCGCGGCGGCCTTGTTTAGCGGTGAAGATGTTGTTCCAGACGAGCAATCATTAGGTGAAAAGGAAGCGAAAGCGCAACTTGAGGCTAATGCTGAGCGCCGCGCCGCGCTTGGCAATTATCTGCCGGGAGTGTGGCAGCTTAACGGTAACTGGTATTGGGGCGTGGATCGTCTGGGGCACCTGCTTGCGGATTTGCGCGCGGGTAACTGGATAGAAGGGGAAGAGCCGGTTGCGGCCTTTTCCCCGGAGATGGCGGCCCTCCCTGCATTGGATGAGGGCGCCACGGAGCTGGAATTTTTCTTCAGTTTTCGCAGCCCCTATTCCTACCTCGCGGCGGAGTCGCTGCATCGCCAGTACCGGGAACTAGCCTTACCGCTGCGTATACGTCCTGTATTGCCCATGGCAATGCGGGGTATGAAGATTCCCCGTTCCAAGGGGCTTTATCTTTCCCGCGATGCCAAGCGTGAGGCCACTCGGCTGGGCATGCCCTTTGGTTTGATTGCCGATCCCTTGGGTGTTGGTGTGGAACGTTGTTTGACCTTGTTTACGTTGTTGGACGATCCCCGCGCTCAGCTTGAATTTCTGGTCTCACACTGTCGCGCAGTGTGGTCACAGGGCATTGATGTCGCGACCGATGAGGGGCTGAGAGTGGTCTGGGAGCGGGCCGGGCAGGACTGGGAACAAGCGCAGGAAAAACTGGCGGCGGGTATGGATCTGGCCTATGCCGAAGAGAATCGCAAGGCGATGTTTGACGCGGGCTGCTGGGGTGTGCCATCTTTCCGCGTCGGTAGCTTCGTTACCTGGGGTAATGATCGGCTGTGGATGGTGAGCGAAGTACTGCGCCGCTCACCACCATTCCAGGTTTAACTACAATGTAGCAACGCGCGCTTATTACGGGCGCGGGTGTGGGATTCCATCGCTTCGAAGTTGGTCAGGGCGAGGAGTTCGCTTCGGGTGCGCGCCGGTTTTGCACAGCTGTAGCAGGCGAAGGTGTCCCGCCGCGAAATTTCAAAACTGTCCCGCACTTCAAACTCGCCGGTGGTGTACTGGCGGCCTTCGTCAGACATATCCAGCGGCGGTGCGCCGATGTATTCAACGGCAATTTTGCCGGCGCTGACGCGGTAGCGCGCAAAGCCGATGCCGACAAAATCACCTTCAGACCAGCTTTGAATGCCGTTGTCGTCGAACAGGCGAATCGAGGCGCCGCCGGTGCCGACCAGCACTTGTACATAGCCCAGCGGGTTGGCAAAGCCCAGACTCATGGGCGCTGAACGCTGGTAGATATGGTCGTGGCCGACAATCAGCAGGTCGACGCCGTAGCGCAGCAGGATGTT
Organism: Spongiibacteraceae bacterium; assembly: GCA_041546665.1. GTDB lineage: Bacteria > Pseudomonadota > Gammaproteobacteria > Pseudomonadales > Spongiibacteraceae > Spongiibacter. The sequence continues at coordinate 2,968 of JBFEVY010000360.1, forward strand.
TTCCTCCAGGGCGACCAGGGTGAAGTTGGCGGGGCTGCGGTCCAGTTGGTCGGTCCAGATGGTGAAGTGCTGCATCACAATAATAAAGTCGATTTCGCCCCGCGCGCGGCGAATGGCCGCTTCGGCCAGGTCGGCTTCGATATTGAGAATTTCTTCCAGCAGGGTGCCGTCGTTCACCAGTGCGCCGGCGGTGGTGACCAGGAAGTGCACGCGGTTATAGTCGAAGGAGTAAAAACTGGTGCCCGGTCCGTCGGGGTTAATATTGCCGGTAAGGGGTTTGGCGGGGTGGGTGAAGCGGTTTTTAAAAGTGCCGCCGTCGTAGTCTTTCTGCTCGTGGTTACCTGGTGCCGCCAGCATCATACGCTGGGTGAGCAGGGGCTCCATTTGAGCGAACCAGGTGTCCCAAATGGGTTGGTCGCCATTGGCGTAGGACAGGTCGC
>JBFEVY010000240.1:0-5562 GCA_041546665.1 Spongiibacteraceae bacterium
GCCGAACTCCACTCCCAGCCAATAAAGGTGGTGAAGGTGCCTGGATTATTAAACTCATCGGCGAGTTTGATCGCGCGCCGCCAGGTTTTTTTTTCCAGCGCACTAGAGTTGATGATTTCCTGCTTCGGTCCCTCCTCAAGCATTTTCTTCGCAGCAGTGACGGGATCTTCCTTGGCTGGTGACAGGTTCTCCATCAGGCTGTCGAGATCATCGCTGTCGACCGTGCGCCGCAGCAGTGTTTCGGTAATCCAGCCTTTAATGCTCTCGCCAATACTCGGCTCTACAAGCTGGACTCCGTTCTCATAAACCTCATTGACTACACCCATCATTTCCGCGTGATCCGCTACCACGATAAAATCCAGTGGTTTGTCGATCTGAATTCTGGCGCGATGATAGGGGTGGATCACCGGCTCTCCCCGGGCAAAACGATAGGCTACTTCTGGGTCGGCGGTACGATTGCCCATAAAATACGCATCGGCGGACCAGGCACTGTGTACATGAGTATCGCCCCACAGCAACACTGGTTCAGCCGACACTACCGATGCCCATGCAACAAGCGCTATACCCGCCGCTACACGCTGCGGTTTAAAGCTGGACTTTGTGTTTGATTTGATTACGAATTCCACAATGCTTACTCCGCTGCTACGACAAGCGGCCGATACCAGATGGCTGATGTCACTGCTCGTTCCTGAATACTGGCCGGCTCCGGAGTTTTAACGCCGAGTTTTTTCGCATCGAAGGTTGACCAGCGCGGGGTGGGTATCTCGATTACCCGGGCGTAGTAAAACGCCTCCTGGCTAGCGTCAAACTCAGGGTCGGCCCACAAGGCCTGAAGTTGGGTATCGCCTATGGTATTGGAGTAGCTGGCATCGGCGGCATTGACCGTATTACCTACCGGCGGCACCTTGCCGGAGACAGGATCAACCTGGCGGCCATCGGAGAGCGCGACATCAAAGATTTTCTCATGGGATTTGCCGGCGCTGTCCACCCAGCCCTTGATAATCTGGATACGATCCAGGTTGCCGCTCTCCGGGTCTTTGCTTGCCCACACAACAAACCGGGGCACACCGCCGCCAGCCGCTCCTGTCAGCTCCCCGCCCATCGGCACACCGGCCTTGCGAGCCAGGCTGACGCGTTCGTTACTCCCCAACAGAGCGGGGGGAAACGACCAGCCACCATAAAAGCGCACAGTAATTCGAGGTCCGCTGGTAGCGAAGGTTTCCTTGCGACGCATGGCGTCAAACAGCGATTCCCGCGTGTTTTCCTCAGCCCAGACTGCCGCCAGGCCCGCCGCGCTCCACTTCTTACCTATCAGACGCTCCTCGGGCTGGGTCAACGCCGTACCAAGGCGAATGCCGGCGCTGCCATCCAGCATCGGCAGTTTCCCGTGGTAATTGTCTTCCTCCACCGGCGACGAAGCATTATGACTGTCGGAGCTACCGATCACACCGAAACGATAGGGATTAAAGCCCTCGCTGTGGGACATTTCCAAGCCGGTGCGTAATGCCTCTCGCATGTAACCACCGCTAGGTTTAACTTTTACCAGCTCAGTGGAAAGCAGATTTTCATACAGTTCAAAGCCGGCAAATTCGTCGTCTGTAGACAACACAGGATGGGTTTCAGAGGAGCCCTTGATCTGAAAGATCTCGCTCAGCGGTTCGTTGAGCATCCTGCGGCGAGCGTAGTCGGCATCCATTTTTCCACCGTCAAAGGTCACGTCGTCATACATCAGTCCGTCGCTAACATTACCGTTATGGGGAATTGCGATAACCTTGATTCCCTCTTTGCGCTGCGCCTCCAGCGCGCTCCACAAGTCTCGTGGGTCTTCGGAGTCTACCGAACTGAATGGCTGCTCCGGCACCTTGTTGCTGCCGTAGATCACCACCCGGTGCAAGTTTTTGCTTTCTGGCATGGAGGTCCATTCGTAGCCAATAAAACTGGTAAAACGCCCGGGGTCATTGAAGCGCTCTGCGGTGTCAATGATGTCCTGCCAAGCGCTGCGAGAAACCTGTTCCGGATTGTCGATGCCCCCCACCTCAAGGGTGAAATTACTGAGGGACCAGATAATCGCCGCTGTGGTACGCAGTGGACTGTCTTCCAACAGACGGGTGCGCAAATCACGACGCTTTATAGCGACATCCGGATTTTGCTTGCGAAGCAGACCGAGATATTCCGAGTGGTCGGTAAGCGCAGCGAAATCCAGCGGCCGCTGGATCTTGATGCCGTAACCCAGCGCGTGTTCGATCTCGCCACCGCGGGCGAAGGTATAGACCTGCTCGGGCAGTGTTTTGGTTCCCATCATAAAAGCGTCGTTGGAGTAGCTGCTATGGATATGCAGATCGCCCCAATACACATTGCGATCGGGGTTGCGCGGTACAGCCGGCTTTTCCGGAATTGGCGCCGCCGTCGCCGGATTAAACTCCGGGAACAGACTCGGGTCTTCCACCTTGCTGCACGCAGCCAGCCCCAACAGCGACAAGCCCGTCGAGAGTGACAATAAAAGGTTTCGGGAAAGTCTTTGCATACCACGTCCATCCTTACGCAAAACAGTATTTATATTTATATGGATATTTTAATAGTCTTATAAGTATAATTATGATTTAACCACCCCCAAAGGGGCCTTGTCCACCATTAATTTCTATCTCGTTACAGCTAACACACGACCACATATAAGAAGGAGAAAACATGTTCAGAAAAAAAATGACATCCAACAACAGGCGGGGCAGCAAGGTTAAGTATCCCGCAACGCTGGCAATACTGATTGCGCTTAGCGGCTGCTCTCAGGTGTCGGACAAAATCATTGGCAAGGTGATGTATCAACGAATGCTGGAAGGTTTCGCCCAACCCCGCATCGCTACCCTGCCAGACGGATTGCATGTCTTTCTGTGCGGAGCCGGCTCGCCGCTGCCCGATCCAAAACGTTCAGGACCCTGTGTAGCGGTGTTGGCTGGCGAACAGCTCTATGTAGTGGACGCAGGTTCCGGCAGTCCGCGCAATCTCGGGCCAAACGGCTTTCCACCCGGTCGCATAGATGCGGTACTGCTAAGCCATTTGCACTCCGATCACATCGACAGCCTGGGCGAACTCAACCTGCTTAACTGGGTTCAGGGGCAACGGCAAACACCCTTGAAAGTTTACGGCCCTGAGGGGGTTGATAAGGTTATCGCCGGTTTTAATCTCAGCTACGAGCAAGATGCCCGCTATCGCGTCGCGCACCACGGAGAGGACACCGTACCGCCGGCCGGTATTGGCATGAAGGCGGTTACCCTGCCCAAACTGCAGGGCGATGACAGCAAGCTGATACTGAAAAAGGCCGGGCTGACCATCACCGCGTTTGCCGTTCAACACGAACCCGTGCACCAGGCGCTGGGATTCCGTTTCGACTACAAAGGTCGCAGCGTGGTGATTTCAGGCGACACCCGCCAGTCCGCAAGCGTGCTGAAGCAGGCCAAAGGTGTGGATGTGCTTGTACACGAAGCTCTCGACCCCGAGCTACTTATGGTTATGGAAACAGCTGCGGCCGACGCAGGCGTGGTCAATATGGCCAAAATCACCCGGGACATCGTTGACTACCACACTACCCCAGAACAGGCAGCGGAAACTGCAGCGGAGGCCGGTGCAGCCATGCTGCTGTTTTACCATATTGTGCCTGCACTACCGCTGGCTATTATGGAAGGGCGTTTTCTTGAGGGGGTGGATGAACGCTATCGAGGTAAGGTTGAATTGGGCAAAGACGGTACTTTGGTCAGCTTGCCCGCCAGCAGTAGCGATATTATTGTCGAAAACTGAGAGACTGGAGATCAGGGCACTGATTCCGGCTCAGCGATGGCGGAGTGTTGCCCGCCATCGCTCTACAAAATCACGCCATTGCCAACTGAACTCCTGCACTTCAAACCATTCAAGCCAGCCCATCATTCGCGCGGAGAGCTGTCCGGCCATTTCGGGTTTGTAACCCGCGCGCATAACCTCCTGTAACCGCACCCACTCCGCAATATCCGCAATCGTCGCTTGCACACCACACAGATAACCCTCGGCAGAACACTGCTCGCTCAGCCAGGCAAGGCGGGTATCCAGCAGGGAATAGCAGGCGCTATCACCACCAACGGTATCGAGTAGATATCCCTGCCATGCATTCTGGATAAACTGAGTTTGGGAAGTATCGGTGCCGTGGTGCGCCAGCAGTAAATTCAAATCTTCCAAACTGGAGAAACGCTCTCTCAACCACGGGCCCACCACCTTCTGCCAATAAAGTGGGCGCACATACTTAAAGTTGACGACACTGTCACCCAGGCAAGCAATCTGGATGCGCGCACGCTGAAGCGGTACTGCGGGATAGCGCACGCTTGCCCCACTACACTCGGCGATTCTCCCAAGAACATAGGGCCAACCTTCCAGCGGCATGCCATCGCATTCGATAAAGGGCAATTCGGTACGCCCGGCAAGCTGCCGATACCGGTCAGCGTATTCTTGTCCCAGCGGGCTGTACACCGGTTGAAAGCGAAAGGCTTTACCAGTCGCAAGCAGAACTGCCACAGCTATCAGGGTTTCTGTGTTGAAGGGGCACCCCCAAATCACCACTTCGCCGCTCAATGCAGTCGGTAATCTTGTTCGAGGCGGATTACTGGGCGGTGGAAAATTCGGCGTCTTAATAAACACCTCCCTCAGGCGTTCACTCCGTTCGCGCCAGCCGTCCAGTTGGCGCTGGCGCTGCATAACATCTCCCGCAAACAATCTTCTACCCATCACCAGCGCGAAACGCTCAGCTAAGCTACCTTGATCTTCACGCAGAGGATCGAGCCGCTGTAACAATAGTGGCAATAGCCTACCACCCATCAGTCTGTCCACCAGTGTAGAACTTTGGACAAAGCTGGGGCGGCACCGCAGGCGAGCCATCCATTTTGTGACATTGGGGTAACGCTGTGGTGCAATCGGCAGCCGGATATAGGGATACATTGCCAACCGCGGGTAAACCGAGATTTCCGCCTGACTGAAACGCTCAGCCACCAGATAGGTCTTTCCCTCAAGCGCCGCTTCCACTTCATTCAGTCGCTGGTATAGGGCGGCTTCGTACTCGGCCTCCTCGGCCGCGGTCAATACCTCGCCGCACCAGACGCGCCTTTCCCACTCCAACAAGGTGGGCTCACTGGTACGCCGACTCGCCTCGGTCATAAAATCGTCAAAACTATATTGAATGCGACTAAGCGGCCCCAATAGACGCGCGTATTGAAGCAGACCGAAGTGTTTTGACAGCCGCATTTCAAAGGTCTGCCAGCCCTTTACTTCGCCGTATTGCTGCGCGTCCTGCGGGTACAGTGAAACGTCCGGCCACAAGGCATCGAGATATTCAGTAATAACATTGGATTCGTACAGCAAGACGTCCTGAATACGAATCGCCGGCACCTGGCCGTTGGGATTGATCCGCAAATACCAGTCCGCCTTATTTTCCATTTTGGCGAGGTCCAGAATGACCCGCTCAAAAGGCAGGCCTTTTTCTAGTAGACTGATGCGTACCCTACGCGCACAGGGCGAACCGGGTGTATCGTATAAAACAATCTGCGGAGA
>JBFEVY010000415.1:0-2193 GCA_041546665.1 Spongiibacteraceae bacterium
CCCTCAGCAGTCGCCCGATCGTGATCGATGGCAAGAGCGAAGTGAAAATGGTGGTATGTGACCGGGACGCGGTGCATCCGCCGGTGACTTGTGACGGCCAGGTGAGAATCACGGCGACACCGGGCGACGTGATTACTGTGCGCAAAAAACCTCATAAACTGCGTTTGATTCACCCCGTGGATCACAGCTTCTATGCCAGCTGTAGAGACAAGTTGGGCTGGGGCGGGCACATGGTGAAAGAGCGGGATGATGGCTGAGTATATAGGCCTGCGTTTCCCGCTAAATGAAGATCTGAAGGCGTTTTCCCAACTGTTGTGGCAACAGCGCATACCGCACCGTATCGCGGAAGACCAGGGGGCGCAGCTACTATGGGTGGCCACCGAGGAACACGCCGCCTTGGTTCGCGAGCTTCATCAGAAAATGCTGCATGGCGAGTTGGATATCAGCATAGTACCTTCGCCTCGCTCTGCGCCGCGCAGCTCGCTGTTCGCTCGATTATTGGCGAGGCGGCAGCCTCTGGTCACTGTTTTGCTGCTGTTGTCATTGGTCGGCGCGGCATTGCCTTGGCTTGATGTCGACCTGCAACTCCTGCCGCAATTGACTTTCTATCCACTGTCGTTGGTGACCGGGCAGGTGGAAGCCATTTGGCCCCTGGCACAACCCTGGCGGGTTTTTACCCCCATTTTTCTGCATTTCGGTCTTCTGCATATTGCCTTTAACGGTTTATGGCTCTGGGAATTGGGCGGTATGATCGAGCAGCGCCAGGGCAGTGTGCGTCTTCTTGGTGTGGTGGCACTGGTAGCGGCGTGTTCCAATATTGCTCAGGCGGCAATGAGTACCGTGCTGTTTGGTGGGATGTCTGGGGCAATCTACGGTTTGCTCGGTTATATCGTGGCCTGGAATCGTTTGCGGGCATCCCAACAGTTTCCGCTGCCCCCCGCAGTGGCTTGGTTTATGATCGGTTGGTTAGTGGTTTGCCTTAGCGGCTTTACCAGTTTGCTCGGCGTGGGCGAGATCGCCAATACCGCGCATATCAGTGGCCTGCTTATGGGCTTGTTGCTGGGTGTCGTTGCGGCGGTGCTGGACAGTCCGGCCAGATAATTGCCTAACGTGAGCCTTGTTGTATCTTGCCGCCCTTTATCCTTGCGGGTCCAGGCCTGCGATGACTCAGCGAGGACTCGCGAGCTTTGGTATAATCACGCCTTCGCGCATTTATGACCGCCCAGCGGAGATCGCCATGGAATTTCAAAAATTAATCGACGAACTGACGCCCGAAACCTACCAGGCTTTGCGCCGTGCGGTGGAAATCGGCAAGTGGCCCGATGGCCGTATACTCACGGCTGAACAAAAAGAGCACTGCATGTCCGCCGTTATCGCCTGGGATTTTCGCCATCAGGAGGAAAATCAGCGGGTAGGGTATATCGACCGCGGTAGCAAAAAAGAGGGAGAGATGTGCGGTGACGATCACGCACATGCCGACGACGACCAGCCGATTCGCTGGGCAGACTGAGAAAATTAATGAGTGAAGTGCTTGGCCAAGTGGCCAAAATGAAAACCGCGTTGAACGATGGCCTGGCAGAATACCATATGCCCCTGGGTTCGACGGACGTGCCGATGAATGCCTTAATAGGCAGTACCGTAAAACTGGAATATCAGCAGAGCATCAATTGTGTTCACTGTGACCGCGCGACCAAAAAAAGCTTTGGCCAAGGGTATTGTTACCCCTGTTTCCGGAGTTTGGCGCAGTGCGACAGTTGTATTATGAGCCCTGAAAAATGCCACTACTTTGAGGGGACCTGTCGCGAGCCGGAGTGGGGCGATAGCCACTGCATGATCGACCATATTGTGTATCTGTCAAACACGTCCGGTCTGAAGGTCGGGATCACCCGCCACTCGCAGGTGCCGACGCGCTGGATTGATCAGGGCGCGGTGGAAGCGCTGCCCATATTTCGGGTCAGCAACCGCCTGCAGTCTGGTCTGCTTGAAACCGTCTACAAAAACCACGTGGCGGATAAAACCAGTTGGCAGGCGATGTTGAAGGGCGACCCCGAGGAACTGGACCTTTACGCCCGGCGGGATGAGTTGGCTGCGGCCTGCGAAGAGGAGATTAAGGCCCTGCAAGAAACCCATGGTTTGCAGGCCATTCAAGCGGTGTCGGCAGAGAGTCAATCGATCCGCTATCCGGTTGAGGAA
>JBFEVY010000068.1:0-12534 GCA_041546665.1 Spongiibacteraceae bacterium
AGCCTTTAGCCGCCTTGGGTGGAGCCCCGCTTAAACTTTCTCTACAGCAACCCCTGGAACTCGACGCCGAAGTCGGGGTAACCACGGCCGGTGAATTGGTGGTCAAACAGATGACGGCGAAGGGTGGAGTTGAAGAGCTGCTGGAGACAGTAGGTTTTCCCACTATGGGGTTTGACGGCCGCGTCAGCGCCGATCTGAACGCGCGGTTTAGCGCCGCAGGGTGTCAGGAGCTAAACGGAGATCTGGTGTTGCAAAGCCTGTCGGGTGATGTTGCCGGCATAGAAACCATTGCCCCGGTGTCGGCCAAGCTCAGCTGCAAGCCCCAAAATATTCTGTTGACGGTGGAACCCGGCAGCGCGGCGAATATTCGCGGCTCGCTGAATGTGCCGATGGGCGGAATGCCGCGGGGTCGGCTAACGGTTTCACCCGCGGCCGGAACCCCGCTTTTTGAAAGTCTGCAGCAGTTTCTCGGACGCCCCCGCAACAACAAGGATTTTATCCTCCAGTTTTAAGCGCGGGCGTGTCCGTGTGTAGCGCCTCAGTATCCGCACAGCCGGGCATAGCGGTCCCGGTGAAAGCCGCTGTTACCGAGTAATTGGGTGGCGGTGCGGGAGCGCTTCATAAAGAAGCCGATATCCAGTTCGTCGGTCACGCCGATGCCGCCGTGCATTTGAACCGCTTCACTGCTGACAAGCTGAAAGACGTCATTGAGTCTCGCTTTGGCAAGGCTCGCCATCTGACCGAGATCGGCGCGCTTGTCATCAATCGCAGACAGCGCGTCCAGGACTACTGATTTTGCCAGCTCGAGTTCGGTAAACATCACCGCCGCGCGGTGTTGCAGGGCCTGGAAACTGCCGATTTTTGCGCCAAATTGTTCCCGCTCTTTCAAATAATCAACTGTTCGATCAAAACATTCCAGGGCGCCACCGAGCATTTCCGCGGCTAGGCAGATACGGCCGCGATCCAACACTTGGTCTAATACCGGCCAGGCTTCACCGATTTCGCCTAACAGGTTTTTTGCCGGCACCTGCACGTTCTGAAAGCGGATTTCTGCTGCGCCGCGGCTGTCCATGAGTTTGCGGCGCTCGCGCTCAATACCCGCGCTGGCGGCATCTACCAGAAATAGACTTAGGCCCTGTTGTTCACCGGCCTGGCCTGTGCTGCGTGCAACTACGATAAGTGTATCGGCACTCATACCGTCGATGACCAGGGATTTTTTTCCATTCAAGACAAAATGGTCACCCTCGGCGACGGCGGTTAACGCGGTACCTGCCGGGTTGTGGTGGTGGCCTTCTTCCAGTGCCAGCGCCAGGGTTAATTCACCTGCCGCAATGGCGGGAAGCAGTTCCTGCTGCTGGGCCTGATTGCCCGCCAACATGATCGCCGAAGCGCCAACCACCACGGTACTGATCAGTGGCGAGGCGGCGAGGGTACGGCCACTTTCTTCCAGAATGGCGCCAAGGCCAAGAAAGCCAAAATCGAGCCCATCGAATTCCTCGGGCAACACAATACTGGACCAGCCAAGTTCAACCATGGATTGCCAGTGTTGCTGGTCGTAACCCCGTATGTCGTCGCTGTCCCGTAATTTTCTGAGTTCACCGATCGGCAGGGTGTTTTGCAAAAAATCCTTTGCAGTATCTTTGAGTAAACGCTGTTCTTCGTTTAATGCCAGGGCCATAGTGGTTCTCTCTACCTGATTTTGTTGCTTACTGGGACTGCTCTGGGAGGCCCAAGGCGCGTTTGGCGATGATGTTGAGCTGCACCTCCGACGTACCGCCAGCGATAGACAGTGCCTTCGAAAATAACCAGCCGCGGGTGGTGAGAATTTCGTCGGCGTTGTAACCGTCGCCATCCCAGCCAAGCGCTTGATGACCGAGCAGGGCCATTAACAGCTCGTCTTTGTTTTTCGTTTCCTCGGTGCCAACGTACTTCATGATCAGCGGCACATTGCTGTCAGGGATGCCCTGCATCCGTTCCTCAAAGCTGCGAAAGTGAGTGAGGCCGATAGCGCGAAAATTCATTTCGTGGCGAACCAGTTGGTCGCGCAGGGCGCGGTCGCGCAGTACACCGTTCTCGTCAAGCCCGACGTATTCCAGCGCGGCTTGAACTGGGCCGAAACTTGGCCCTGGAGTGTCACCGCCGATTTCGGACATCAATTTGCGCTCGTGCTTGAGCAGCGACTTGGCAACCGACCAGCCCTGATTGAGATCTCCCAACAGGTTCGACTTGGGCACTTTGACGTTGTCAAAGAAAGTCTGACAAAACTCAGACTCGCCGCTGATCAATTCAATCGGAGTCGTGGTGACGCCGGGGTCATCCATGTCGATAAGCAGGAAGCTGATACCTTCCTGCTTTTTGACATCAGGATCAGTTCGTACCAGACAGAAAATCCAATCTGCTTTGTCGGCGTTGGTTGTCCAGATTTTCGAACCGTTAACCAGGAAATGGTCGCCCATATCTTCGGCGCGGGTTTGCAGGCTCGCCAGATCGGAGCCCGCTCCCGGCTCGGAGTAGCCCTGACACCAGCGAATTTCACCGCGAGCGATTTTGGGAATGTGTTCCTGCTTTTGCGCATCGGTGCCATATTCAAGCACCGCTGGCCCGAGCATCCAGATACCCAGGTCGTAGAGCGGGGTGCGGCAACCCAGCGCTTTCATTTCTTCACGTAAAATGCGTGTCTGGGCCTCGTCAAGACCGCCGCCGCCCAGCTCCTGTGGCCAATCGGGTACCGTCCATCCGCGGTCGCGCATTCTTTCGAACCAGAGCTTGGCGTCTTCATTGGGGAAGTACTGATCCCTTCCTGCCCAGACCTGTTCTTCGCGAACAATGGGTTTACGTTGCGACTCGGGACAGTTGTCCTGTAGCCATTGGCGAACTTCCTGGCGGAAGCTGTCGTTGTTATCCACCGACGCTCTCCTGAATAAGATGCTGAATTTGTTATAAATTTAGGGGTGTGTCCGGTATCTGGCAAGGACGAAACACGTCATGTGATTAACAAATACGGTCACTGGTGGAAGGGCTGCGCTGTTCAGGGGATGGACGCAAGCTGATGGATTTGGTCTGATGCCTTCGATAACAATAACAGGAAACCATGTCATGCAGCGATTTACAGATAAAGTCATTTTGGTCACCGGGGCAGCGTCCGGGATAGGGCGTGCAACCGCGTTACGCCTCGCCGAGGAGGGAGGCCAGGTGTTTGCCACCGATATCAACGCCGCTGCGCTCGAAACGCTGGGCAGGGAAGCGGCAGATTTAGTCGGCGAAATTTATCCCCAATGCTTTGATATTGCCGCGCCGGATGCGGCGCAACACTGTGTTGAGGCCTGCGTTTCGCATTTCGGCAAGCTGGATGCCTTGGTGAATATGGCAGGTATTCTGCGGTTTAAAAACGCTCACGAAACCGAGCTCGAAACTTGGCAACAGATCATTTCCGTGAATCTTACGGGCACCTTTTTGCTGTGTAAGGCGGCGCTGCCGGCCCTGCTTGAAACCCAGGGTAATATTGTCAATGCGGGCTCGACGGCATCCCTCGCCGGTTTGCCCTGGGGGGCTGCCTACGCGGCGAGTAAAGGCGGGGTGTTGTCACTCACTCGCAGCATTGCGGTGGAGTACGCCAAACGCGGGGTAAGGGCGAACTGTGTCTGCCCCGGTGATATCTCGACCAATATGGTCAACGGTCTGAGTTTTCCCGACGATGCAGATTTCTCGTTGCTCAGCCGTATTACCTCCTTGAGTGGGGCCAAGGGGCCGGAAGTCGTTGCGGGAGTGATAGCTATGATCGCATCCGATGATGGTAGCCACATCAACGGTGAGACGATTCGCGTGGATGGCGGCATGCTGGCCTGACGCGCCGACGTGACCTGATTCCCGGTTAATCGGTTTAACGCTTTCCAAAACCCGTCTACCATAGGCGTTTCAAACAATATGTGTTTGCTGGCCTGCTATAAAAATGAAGGGGAAAGCGATGGCTGATTTTATACTGGCAATTGATCAAGGCACGACAAGTTCACGGGCAATTGTCTTTGACGGTAAAGGCCAAATTTGTGGCGTCGGTCAGCAGGAGTTCAAACAGTTTTATCCCCACGACGGCTGGGTTGAACACGACCCGCAAGAAATATGGCAGACCAGTCTGGCCAGTAGCAGAGCCGCGATAAAAAATGCCGGCCTTGAGGCCAGCGACATAGCAGGGATCGGGATCACCAATCAACGTGAAACTACGTTGGTTTGGGATCGAGCGACTGGGGAGTCCGTCTACCCGGCGATTGTGTGGCAGGATCGGCGCACCGCTGATAAATGCAATCAGCTAAAGACCCAGGGGCTGGAAGAACTGGTTAACCGGAGAACCGGACTGCTGCTGGACCCGTATTTTTCGGCCAGTAAACTCGCCTGGATTCTCGATAATGTCGAAGGTGCTCGCGCGCGGGCTGAAGCCGGTGAGCTTGCCTTTGGCACGGTCGACAGCTATTTGTTGTGGAATTTGACGGGGGGAAAGGTCCACGCAACTGATGCCAGCAATGCCTCCAGAACCATGCTGTTTAATATTCATACCCAACAATGGGATGCGGAATTGTTGGAAATTTTTGGCGTCCCCAGCGCAATGCTTCCAGAAGTGAAGGACAACTGCGCCGATTACGGGCGTTGCGATGAAGCGCTTTTTGGCGCGCCGCTCCAGGTGTGCGCCATGGTTGGCGACCAGCAGGCGGCCACGGTGGGTCAGGCCTGTTTTTCACCGGGCATGGTGAAGAGTACCTATGGGACCGGTTGTTTTGTTGTGTTGAATACCGGTGACAAGGCACTGGTATCAACGCAGCGCCTGTTGACCACGGTGGCGTATCGTTTGGCAGGCAAAACGTATTATGCCCTAGAGGGAAGCATTTTTGTTGCCGGCGCGGCGGTGCAGTGGCTGCGGGACGGCCTGCACCTGATCGGCTCGGCGGCGGAGACCCAGGGCTTGGCAGAGAGCGTTGAAACCGCCGGCGGGGTGTATATGGTGCCGGCTTTTACCGGTTTAGGGGCGCCGTACTGGGACCCAGACGCCCGCGGCGCTATTTTGGGTTTGACCCGGGACACGGGTATAGCGCATATCGCGCGGGCTACGTTGGAATCCGTGTGTTACCAGACTCGGGATTTACTTGAGGCCATGGGCCGCGATGGCGCGAAAATCGCGTCCCTGCGTGTAGATGGCGGAATGGTGGTCAACGACTGGTTGGTGCAGAGGTTGGCGGACACTCTGGGTTGCACCTGTGAGCGTCCCGCTGTAACCGAGACTACCGCATTGGGCGCGGCGTACCTCGCGGGCTTACAGCTTGGTGTGTATGAATCGCTGGAGGAAATTGCCGCACTTTGGCATCGCCAGGCGGCTTTCGAACCCAAAATGGCGGCCCCACAACGTGAACGCCGTTACCACGGCTGGAAACAGGCAGTCGCTCGGGTTCGCAGTACGACCTAAGTTTGAAAGAGTCTCCTATGCACCGGGAACGGGGTGGGCGGCATCGATAATTTTTAAACCAAGATTGACGGCGTCAATCGGAAGCGGGCGGCTGATATAGTATCCCTGCAGGTATTCTGCGCCCATTTCGCGAAGGATTTCCACCGCTTCCCGGGTTTCGACGCCTTCTACGATGACCTTCTTGCCGAGCCGGTGGCTCATTTCAATCATGGACTTCACCAGTTGCTGGTCGTCTTCTCTGTCGTGGAGATAGCGGATAAATGACTGGTCAATTTTGATGTAATCCACGGGTAGTTCCCGAACATATTCAAACGAAGTGAAGCCAACGCCGAAATCATCAAAGGCAATTTTGGCGCCCACGCTCTTAAAGTTTCCCAATAGTTTTTTGGCCGTATTGATATTTTCAAGAGCGTCGGTTTCCACGACCTCAAAAATCAGGCGTTGTGGGTTGGCACCGGTTTCCTGCAGGAGGACGGTGATTTTGTCTTGAAAATCCGCCTGCTCCATTGTCGGGGCGGTGATATTAATACTCAGCCCGGTGTCAATGCCGCGCTGCTGCCAGAGGTTCTGTTGCCGCATCGCCATTTCGAGTACCGCGTAGTCAATCCTGGGCAGTAAGTTAAATTCGGCGGCGATATTAAGAAACGCTGCCGGGGGTAAAAATTGACCATCGGTATCGAGCAGGCGCACCAGACATTCGCAGTGACTGACGCGGTTTTCTGCCAGATTGAGAATGGGTTGGAAGAACAGCGTCAAGCGGTGTTTTTCCAAGGCTTCGATTAGCTGCTCTTTGATGCGGTATTTTTCGCGGCGGGTGTGGCTGTCCTCGTCGCTGGCCTTGGCATGATAGAGACGTCCCCGGGCTTTTTGTTTGATGCGGGCCATGATGGCCGTGGTGTTAGACAGCCATTCGTCAATTTCGCCGATTTCTTCATGGTAATCGTCGATTACCGCGCTGAGCCCGACTTCCTCGCGCCCCATGTCGGTTAATATCTGGTAGCGTGTCAGAATTTCGAATTCTGAATCATCGTCGAGGTCGGCGCCGTGTAACAGGGCACAGTATTCCCCGGCCCCGGTTCTCGCAACAAGACTGCCTGAGGGAAGGGTGGCGGAAATATGCTCAGCCAGTGAATTCAGGAGTTTGTCACCGGTTTCAAAACCGAATCGGTCGTTGAAGGCCGCGAAATCATCGATATCCAGCATTAACAACTGGATTTTTTCCTGCCCCTTGTGGCGGTGTATATAGTCTCCGGCACGTTCGATAAACGTACTTCTATTCAGCAGTCCGGTGACCCGGTCGTGTTGGCCCAACCAGTTCAGGCTTTCAGCGGCTTCCCGGCGCTCGGTGATATCCATGCCTGAAGACAATAGCAGCTCTTCGTTATTAACGGTGATGAGGCTGTGTATCCAAAGATAGTCCAGATGTCGGTTATCGTTCGTGACAAAGGGCAATTCGTTCTGGATGGGCCCTCTACCGGCCCGCAACCCCGATATCATAGTGCTGGCAAGTGGCGCTGCGCCGGGAGAATGGCGGATAAAGTCATTGACGTTAGCAAGCTCAAGATTGCGCGGGCCGAGCCCGGTGAGCTTACGGGCCGCCGCGTTGACATTGCGGATTTTCCCGCCGAGGTCGTGAATAATCGTGACCAGGGGCGAGTTGTCCAGCAGCGCATTGGTGAATTCATTGGCTTGTGACAGATCCTGAATTTTTTCGCGCAGGGCGTTGCGGTGTTGCTCCACACTCTCGTTAAGGTCTTCGAGGGCGTAATTCACGTTCTCCATCGTGTCTCGCAATAGGTCTATCTCATCGAGCAATAGAGCATTGCGGCTTATGGCGTGGAGTTTTTTACCTGCTTCGGGGAAGCGTTTTTCGGGAAGTAAGCGCAGTACTTCTGTTAAGGTATTTAGTCGCTTGAGCGGCGGCCGTAGAATTAGAAAGATAAGCAGGAGCGAGAGTAAAATCGTCAGTGCGCTGGCATTGATAGAATCTGTCAGCGCCTGCTCTGAGCGATGTTGTAAATAAGCCGCGTCTTCCAGTACGACGGCGACAAGCGGAAGGGAAACGCTGCCATCGTTAACGTGAAAAAAACGCAGACCAAAATAGCCTAGCCCGATTTCGCCAATGTACTCATGGACGGCGTTGTTGTCGTTCAGAAAGTCACTGTCGTTAATTTCAGCGTGAATCTTGCCCAGTATCTGGTTCCGGTCAGCGTTAATCCCCGACAGGGATTTACGGTTTACGGTATTTCCGCGAAGCTTTAGTTTGTCTTTTTCACCATTTGTGCCGGGGATCATCAGCAGGATATCAGTGCTGGTGATTGTGTAGAAATCCTGCAACAACAGTGCAGCGGAACGGTTGATATTTACCACCAGTTCCTGCCCATCATCCGTGATCAGAGGAATGAAAACGCTTTGAAAGCAGGTTTCGCTGCAATCCAGCGTGGCGACGGGGAGTTGATTCAGTTTGATGCTGTTCACCGCCCAGTGTATCCGCTTAGGGTCTGGGCTGAACTCACTGCCTTCCAGTTTGCTCACGCCGACCACTTCACCGCGACGGTTCAGATAATAGATGGACTCAATACTCGACAGTAGAGAGGGTGGGGGTAACTCTGGGGAATTGAGCCCTTCCGCGGCATGCAGGGAATATTGGTCAGCGTAGCGAAACAGTTCTCTGTTAGAGCGCTCTAACAAGGTTTCAAAGGTCGCCTGGAGCTGGGAAAGAGTACGGTGGGCGTCGCGTTTGTATTCGGCTTGCGCGTCGCGGAAGTTGGATAGAGATAAGGCAACCATCACCGCACTAACCGCCAGGAATAAGCCTGCGCTCAATTTTAAGTGCAGAGGGATTCTGACCCGACGTTTTCGATTTTGGTCTGTCATCAACTAGAAACGATAGCCAATCATAGCGGCAATAATATCGGTTTTGTCCTCCACACCGAAAGGGTTGTCGCCGGTAGGTATCCCCAAAGCCCCGTTGAAGTGGTAGGCGTCTAGACCAAAAAGCCAGTTGAGCGTCGGCTTCCAGCGCAAACCCAAAACGAAGTTTTCGGTGGTCTCGTCATCGGTATCACTGCTCGTGCTCCTACTCGATTCAAATCGCGCTACGGCATTAATTTTTGGGGTGATGCGGTATTCGCTTTGCAGGTAGTAGGTGTCATATCGGCTGTCGATAGTGCGCTGAATGGTTGTGATATAGCTTAAGTCCAGGCTGGCAAACTCGCCGGTGAAGGTCCAGTCGTAGAAATTTCGCTGCACCGATAAAACAAGCCCCCTGGCGTCGAAGCGCAAATCACTGGGTATAGGCAATTTACAAGCTGCTTCCATTCCCAAACTAAGGAAAGACACGCCAAACCGGGTGTCGCCGCCGTTGAGCGTGTGAATGTATTGGGCAAAAATCGGGTTGAGAAGTTTTGCGTCGCCGGTGGTGTTCGAAGACGTGCCGAGGAGGTTGCGTTTCACTTTGTCAGACAGGTCTTTATCTAGACCAAGGGTCAGAGAAAAGCTGCTGCTGTAGTTTTCTTCGTCCCAGTAGCTATAAAATTCGAGTCCGTCAGATGAGAACAAAATTTCACGCAGGCCGTTGCCCTCAAAATAGATGGCGTTTGGCGAGAGAATGGTGGAGCGGGTAAAAATGACATCGCGGGTGGCGTTGTAGAGCCCGTAGTTATTGCGAACACGGCCCACTCTAGCGCCGACTCCGGAATTGGTCTGTTGAATGATGCGATAGTCAGCAAACAGATAGTCGATATTTACATTGCCATTGTCGGTTGTGCCGGCATCTCGGGTGAAAATTTGTCCCGCTAGATTCAGATTGGAATTGACCCGCCAGCGGGCATTAAGCCCGGCTTCCATATAGTCGGTGCTGCCGTCTTCGCTGTCGCCATAAAAATTATTGCCGTGGGATTTAATATATCCCTGAGAGGCAAAACCGTGGAACTGGAGACCATCCTTGTCGTGGGCATATACGGTTCCGCTGCCCAGCAAGAGTGAACCGCTAGCAAGTAATAGTTGTCGCCAATAACGCCTGGCTTGCGCTAGTGCTTGGCTCATGGGGTGGTATCCTGATCGTGGTGGGCGAGATTTTGGACGAGGTATGGAGTCACATCGACCCGTTGTTCTACGTGTGAGCTTCCAGGTGAAACCGTCGGTTCAGTACTAATGGTGTAACCGATAGCGCCGGGGGTTTCAGAAATGGTTTCCCTAAGGGCGTTAATATCCTTGACAATGACGGGGGGAATTCCGGTGCCGCTGAATATTAGTCGGTCCCACTGCTCACGCAAGACGAAGGGGTATATTTTCAGAACCGTTTTGCAAAATTGCTGGTGAGTCTGGTCATTGTCCGGGAGCACGACTACGGTGATGGGAGTGTCGTCCTGCCAGGATCGCTTGCGCATGGTGAATATGGCGCGGAGGCTGCTGAGGCTTAATTCGGAGGGGTCGACATCGGCATTGACCAGAAGAGAGATGTTGCCGTCGGTCTGAATTTCCTTGGGTAAGTTGGCGGCGCTGCTGAAATTGTGAAAAACAATAAGCAACAAAACTCCGAGACTCCAGCGGAGTATTTGGAAGGTGCCACGAGTCGCAACATCCTTTGTCGAGCCCGGTGCCGTCACAACCTTTCAGCACTCCTGTAATGATTATGGTCGAGGTTCTGCGGTAAATCTTTTTCCGGTACAAGGATAGAGCGTTAACGGGGAAAATGCGAATAAGTAGTGGTACTGACGCAGGCTTAATAACGAATACTTTGACCTCCGTCATCTAAATTCAGCTGGGGTGGTAAGGGTGGGGCATGGGGAGGCCTGCGATCTGGTGATACAGTCCCCGGGAAAGTCCTAAAATAGGGGTGGTAGCCCAAACGGCGTAGCGCAAAACGCCAACCAATAAGGTAAAAAACGGCATTCAATTTGTTGGAGTTCACAGGAATTATCATGGGTAGAGTAGAGGGAAAGGTCTGTATTGTCACTGGTGCCGCAAGTGGCATGGGTAAAGCCGACGCCGAACGTCTGATTGCCGAGGGGGCAAGTGTCGTATTGACTGATCTCAATGATGCTGACGGCCAAAAGGTCGCCGATGCGCTTGGCGAGCGCGCCCTGTATCTGCACCATGACGTCAGTTCAGAAGCGGATTGGCAAATGGTGGTGGCAACGGCAGTGGAGCGATTTGGACGCCTGGATGTGCTGGTCAACAACGCCGGCATGATGACCATGGGCAGTGTTGTGGATTGCACGCTTGAGGAGTACCGCAAGGTCAATGCGGTCAACAGTGAAGGGGTCTTCTTGGGCTGTAAAACGGCGATTCCCGCAATGGAAGCGGCGGGAAATGGCGGCTCGATCATTAATATGTCTTCCGTCGCGGCCTTGCACGGCATGTCGTTTATCGCGGCGTATAGCGCGAGCAAGGGTGCCGTCGCGGCATTGACCAAGTCAGTGGCGCTGTTTTGCCGCGAGCGACGCAATGGTATTCGCTGTAACAGTATTCACCCGGACGGTGTGAAAACCCCGATGGTTTTCAAAGTGGCAACCGGGGCGGACACCGCTACCCGCGAAGAGATTGAATCGCTCTCTACTGAAGCCAATCCCATGTGTGAACCGGAAGACATCGCATCACTGGTTTTGTATCTGGCCTCAGATGAGTCGTCCTTTGTCAATGCTGCGGAAATGTTGATTGATAACGCCGCTACCGCTACACCACCAATTGGGGTGTGAGATCGCTGCGGTGAGCCACACGCTGTGGCTTCACCGCATCACACAATAATAAAAGCGGGGCTCCCCATGGCCAAATTTCAGGTTTTATTGAAATCTTTAGATCGCGTTGCGCTGTTTGACTTCCTTCGAATAGAGGTAGGTGCGACCCTGGCGGCGTTGCCAGGTGTAACACTGTTGCAGCTGAACCTGGTGGACGACGACGTCAAGGCTGCGGCAAAGCGATGTATTGGCGATATCGATTATCAAGCGCTGTGCAGTGTTGGGGTAGACGACGAGCACCGTGCGCCGCGTGACGCCTGGCCGGCGATTAAAGCAGTGTTTGAGACTGGTGCGGACGTTGTACATGGCTATGACGTCGAGGAGGCGGAGCCACTGGCGAACGCGCAGCGTTTATCTAGTGGTGAGCGGACACCGGGCTTTTGCCAACTTGCCTTTCTTCGCCGGCCGGACGCTATGGCTTATGAAGATTGGCTGACCTATTGGAAAACCGAACACACCGGGATTGCTATCGCAACGCAGGCGACGTTCCGCTATGTCCAAAATCGGGTTTTGGCGGTGCTGAGCGATGGCGCGCCTGGTTTTGAGGCTATTGTTGAGGAGTGTTTTCCCGCGGCGGCGATGGACAGCGATGAGGCTTTCTACGATGCCGTGGGGAATTTGGAAGTCTGTCAGAAACGTCAGCAGCAAATGCTGGACAGCTGCGCTAAATTTATCGATTTCAATACTATAGCGGTGCTGCCCAGTAGTGAGTACCGTTTGAGCTGAGGCCGTTTAACACAGATCGTCTGGGACGCTGGGGACTTCTTTGCGAGGCAAACGTTTCATAATCTGTTCCAACTGGTCACCCAACAGGCGTCCGGCGGAAATATCCATGGCCCGGCCAAGCTCGGCGTCCACAACGATTTCCGCCAGTGGTCGCAAGCGCCAAACCAGTTCCGCGATGGAGGGAAACTGCTCTTTCGGTGGAAGAGGCTGCTCGCCAAAGGGGTCGAGAACGTGCTTGGAAACGAGACGCACAAAAGCTTCGGCTACCCGCTCGATATCTTCCCGCATCTCTTTGTTGATACGCAGCAGTTCCTCCAGGGGAATGCCTGTCGCACAGAGCTCAGCGGCGACCTTTAAGGTGTTCATACTGGCGACGCGGATTTTATTGCCCGAGCGGGTGAACATGCCCATGTCCGTCGCCATTTTCAGCGCGGTAGGGGTTAGTTTAGTGCCGAACATCTGGGTGAGTTCGGCCATGCCGATGGTGGTGGGTTCTTCGCGGCTCCAGGGCGAGTTGATCGCGGTTTCCATGCCCAGGATTTCGTTGATGCCGATACCTTGTTCTACGGCGTTGAGAAGCTCTCTGATACTGGAAAGGGTGTAGCCACGGTCGAGCAG
>JBFEVY010000420.1:0-2146 GCA_041546665.1 Spongiibacteraceae bacterium
CGGCAGGTATTTGAGTAAAAGCGGTTGATGCCGACGGGGCTTCCGCTCTGATATACTGCGCGGCCTTTATTCCTGCCAATCACCAGCGAAGTAGTGCTCTGCCATGGCCGTCGATCTCAGCGAAATTTATGATTTTCTTCCCTGTCCCACCCCGGATGTCTGGGTGGCTGCGGCCCTGCAGCACCCGGAAGAGCTGTTGATTGATCACGCAAATTGCGAAAAGAAGGCGGCGGGTACCGCGCTGAACCTGATGTTTCGCTATGTGGACAAGCTTGATCTGCTGAATAAGATGTCGCGTCTGGCCAGGGAAGAGCTGCGGCATTTTGAGCAGGTGCTGGCGATTATGGAAAAGCGCGGTGTTAGTTATCGGCAGATCAGCTCCGCGCGCTATGCCAATGGCCTGCGCGCGCTGGCTCGCAGCAGCGACCCGGGGCGTTTGGTCGATGTGCTGATTATCGGCGCGCTGATCGAGGCGCGCTCCTGTGAGCGCTTTGCGCGGATTGCGCCGCATCTGGATGACGAGCTGGCGGAGTTCTATCAGTCGCTACTTAAGTCGGAATCCCGGCATTATCGGGATTATTTGAATCTGGCCCGGGAGTACGCCGACGGCCCAATCGACGATCGGATTGCCCTGTTTCGGGACAAGGAGCACGAGCTGATTGAATCCGAAGACACAGAATTCCGATTCCACAGTGGCCCTATACCGCTGAGTGCATAGGGCCGGTCCTTGCTGCTAGGCCAGGGAGCCGGTGCTGACGAGGTGTTTTGCCAGTTCTGATACGCTGCGTTGCTGATGTTTGGCATTCTTGTAAAGCAAATCCTGAGCCTGTTCTTCCGCTAAGCCATAGGTCTTCATAATAAACTGCACAGCGCTGTACAGTGCCTTGCGTTCTTCCAGCAGTGGGCGGATCAGGCTGACTTCCTCGCGGAGTTTATCCAGGCTGTGAAAGTAGCTGATGGTCACGTCGATCAGAGATTGCAGCAGGTGATTGGGAACTGCATCGATGGCATAGAGGCTGATGCCAACGTCGGCCGCGAGCCGGTTGATGCTTTCCGATTTTTTCTTACCCAGTGAAATTACCGTGCGGGCACCGCGGTTATCCAATTGTGCGAGGTGTTCCAGGGTATCTCGGTTGCTGGAGTTGGTGTCGATAAGGATGATTTCTGGCTGTTGCTCGCGGACAAGGTCGTAAATATTGGCGTCCTGCGGCTGGAAGTGGATAAGTTCCAGTCCGGCCCAGGACAGGATGGGGCCTATTTTTTCGGCACGCTGTTCATCAATATCAATCAACAGCACCCTCATATTGTATGTTTGCACGTATTAATTCTCTGCTTCAGCATTCGCAAGTTTCAGCGCCGCAATATCCGCTTTGGAAAGTGACTGGTGCTCCAAGTACTTCAATATACCACCGACCGCGATGACCTGGCCGTCAAGGAATTGGTTGGGGCCAAGTTGCTGTGATTTGGGCAGCATCATTTTTTCGTGGATATTGCCCTCGGTTTTGCGATCAATGCGCGGGGCCTCAATGCCCAGGGCCGCCGCGGCAATGCGGTATTCCGCTGGTTTGTAGACCGAGCGCACGGTCTTTTCGATATTGACGGCGTGGTTAAGCTGCCCCCAGCGGTACATTTGCGAGATAAACCACTCAGGGTGGTTCAGCCAGGGGAAATTGGCGGAATAGCGGTGAAATACGTGGAAGTCGGCAACCTTCTCAGCGGGTTTGTCGTGATGCTTTAATGAGTTGCCGGTAAGAGAAAGTGCCACGGTGTCTTCGGGCAGTGCGATATAGGCGGCCTGACTGATAATTTTTGCGGCAACCCGGCGGTTCTCTTTTTTGTCCAGCCAGATACAAGCCTTGAGCAAGGCGCGCAGCAGAGCCTGATGGGTATTGGGGTTTTCATTCGCCCAGCTTTCCGCAACGGCAAAGACTTTCTCGGGGCTGTTGTTCCACAGCTGGTATTTGGTGGCGACAACATGTCCCAGCTGCTGTTGCACTGCCAGGGTGTTCCAGGGTTCACCCACACAGAAACCGTGAATGTCGCCTTCGCTTAACGCGGCAACCATTTTGGGCGGTGGGATAACCAGCATTTCGATATCGTTGTCCGGGTCGATACCCGCGCTGGCCAGCCAGTAACGCAGCTCGTA
>JBFEVY010000309.1:0-4249 GCA_041546665.1 Spongiibacteraceae bacterium
AAACTTGGAACCGGTGACGGTTTCAGTACCGCCGAGAAAAATAATTTTGGCCATATCGCTCGCCGCCTTATCGTCATTATTAATCTGCTATACCGGCATAGTCGCACAGTCAGAGGACCAAAAAAAGCAAATTAAACAACGCAGAAAGCACAGTGTTTTGCCAATACATACCGCGGGCTATCGTCGCGGCTTTGCCCTGGCTGTTGGCAGCGCCACAAGGGGGTCGTCTGGCCAGGGATGCTTTGGATAACGCCCCTTCATTTCCTTTTTGACCTCTTGATAACTCCCCCGCCAAAAAGCCGCGAGATCCTGAGTAACTTGCAGGGGCCGGCGTGCTGGTGACAGCAAATGAATCAACAATGGCACACGTCCGCCGGCGAGCCGGGGCGTTTCCTCACAGCCAAACATCTCCTGCAGTTTAACCGCCAATACCGGTGGCGACTGCTGGTAGTCAATACGGATTTTAGAACCCGATGGCACCGCTATGGCAGTGGGGAGTTGTTGGTCCAGAGTTTGCCCCTGCTCCCAGCTAAGCAGCCCCCGCAACATCGCTTCACAATCCAGTCGAGCCAAACCCGTCAGGGAATTTACCGGGCCGAGATAAGGTGCCAACCAGTCTTCTAAGCTAGCCAATAGCCCGATATCACTCATATCCGGAAACCCGCTTTGCGCTTCGACGGATCGCAGCAAACCCACTCGTCCGCGCAGCTGCAATGCCGCCTCGCTCCAGTTCAGTACCGCAAGCCCGCGCTGACGGACCAGCGCTAACAACGCCTCGGTTTTACGCGCCTCCGGCACCCGTTCCAGGGGCTTCCTACGCCACAAAATCTCGCCAATGTAGCAGCGCCGCTCCGCGACAAAGCGCTGCAGCTTATCGTCCCAATCGCAGAACAATCGCTCATTGGGAATAGCGCTCAAACCACTCTCAAAGACCGTTTCAGAAAGTGCCGCGGCGCTATATATCTGGTCACTGCGCTGACCCGCATGCCCGCCCAATTCAGCAACCACCAACCACTCGGCATTACGCAGGCCGTCGCCGTCCCGCAGGCACGCCCTCCGCCCGTTAGCCAATTGGTAGTCCAGGCTTCCAGGACGCTGTTGCCGCGCTATTCTATCGGGATAAGCATAGGCCAGTAATTCCGCCGGAGAAATCTCACTGTCACCAACCGCCACCCCGCTCCCCAGCAATTTCCGAAACTGCTGACTCTGCTTTCGCAAACGCTGTAGTAGTACCTGCTGGCCACGGTCTGCGCGCCGCTCTCCACGCAGCAATTCCAGCCGCAGCTCTATATCACTGCCAGCGCCCTGCGCGATATCGCGCTCGCCGAGCAGCGCCGCCATATCACAAGCGAGATCGAGTGCGCCGTGTCCCCGGTCTGCGGCGCAAAGCAGCATATGCGCCAAACGCGGATGTGTCGGCAACTCGGCCATACGCTCACCGTGGGGGCGTATTTTTCCGGCGTCATCCACGGCACCCAGCAGCTCAAGTAAACTCAGGGCCTGCTGGTAGTGCGCCGACGGCGGCTCATCGAGCCAACTGAGCTGTTCCGGTTCGTCTACTCCCCAACGCAGTAATTGTAATACCAGCGACGCCAGATCGGCCTGTTGGATTTCAGCATCGCTCTGTTCTGCCAAGCCCAGTTGTTCAGCCTCGCTCCATAATCGATAACAAACTCCGGGCTCCAGGCGACCCGCGCGACCACTGCGCTGCGTAGCCGACGCTTTTGACAGGCGCTGGGTGCGCAATCGACTCATCCCCGTACCGGGATGAAAAACCGCCACCCGTTGCAAACCACTGTCGACAACAACGGAAACCCCTTCGATAGTCAAACTGCTTTCTGCCAAGGCCGTGGCAAGCACCACTTTGCGCTGTCCTTTGGGTGGGGGCTGCACTGCGCGGGCCTGCTCCGCAAGACTGAGGTTGCCGTATAAGGGACACAGTAATACCGGCGCGGGCAAAACAGACCTCAAGCTGGATTCACAGCGACGAATTTCAGCCTGCCCCGGGAGAAATGCCAGAATACTCCCGGTGTTTTCCTCCCATGCCTGCACAATCTGCCCAGCCATCCGGTCTGCAATGTGTTCACCGGGTGCAGAGG
The DNA here is from genome assembly GCA_041546665.1 of Spongiibacteraceae bacterium. Lineage (GTDB taxonomy): Bacteria > Pseudomonadota > Gammaproteobacteria > Pseudomonadales > Spongiibacteraceae > Spongiibacter. The sequence continues at coordinate 2,100 of JBFEVY010000309.1, forward strand.
AACCGCAGTATTGAATATTCACCGGGTACTGGCGCCCCTCACTACGGAGCAATGGCGCGCCCCCCAACAGCGCAGTAATGCGCTGCCCGTCCAGCGTGGCAGACATAACCAGAAGCTTAAGCCGCGCACTGCGCAGGTCGCTAAATAGCTTACGCGATTCAATACACAGGGCCAGCCCCAGGTCAGCATCCAGGCTTCGCTCGTGAAATTCATCGAATATCACCAGGCCAATTCCCTCTAAGGATGGGTCGTCTTGCAGCATTCTCGCGAGAATGCCCTCGGTAATGACCTCGATTCGCGTCTGCGATGACACGCGACTCTCCAGACGAATACGATAGCCCACCGTTTCGCCCACGATTTCCCCAAGCAGCGAGGCCATGCGCTCCGCCGCCGCGCGCGCTGCAAGCCGGCGGGGTTCCAACAAAATGATTTTTTGATCAGCGAGCCACGGCGAGCTCAACAATGCGAGGGGAACAAGCGTGGTTTTGCCGGCCCCCGGAGGGGCCTCAAGCACCAACTCGTCAACCTCATTCAGGCGATCTTTGATGGCGGGCAATAACGCATTAATTGGCAGGTCTGACATGGCGCAGAATTGTAGCCTATCTGCGCCGGAAATGGCTTTCGCGAGTGGTGAGATTACACCCCATTCTGCGCCAGCCATTGCTGAAATTGGGCTGGCGGCAAGGCCCCGGACAACTGCGCTTTCATCTGGCCGTTGTGAAACACCATCAAGGTAGGAATACTGCGAATCTGCCATTGCTGGGCTGTGGCAACCGCCTCTTCAGTATTGATTTTTACAAATCGCGCGCGCTCCCGATATTGTGCCGCAACGTCGCTAAACACTGGCGCGAAGGATTTACAGGGGCCACACCAGGCCGCCCAGAAATCGACTACTATGGGGAGTTGTTCCTTGGCAATCAGGCGCGCAAAACTGGCATCACTGGCGCTTTGTGGCTGCCCAGTAAGCAATGACTGGTGACAACGACCACAGTTAGGCGAATCAGCCAACCGCTCGGTTTTCAATCGATTCACTGCACCGCAATGGGGGCAGACAGTTTCCAGACTTGTTGACGCCGACACGTTTAATCTCCCAGAAAGCGGCCGTAGAGGCCTTAGCTCATTACGCTATATGGCGGCAAATTTTGGGAATTCAAGATCGGTAGATACGGCAGAGAGGTATTCACATAACCGCGCATTTGCAATAGAGTGAAACGCAAAACATGTAATCACAGAACACATAAATCAGGGGATTCATGACCGATTTCGCGACAATTATCAATGCTATTACTAAAGAGAACGACTATTTTAATGTCGACATCCCAGATACCTGGCTGCAAGGTCGTACTGCCTTCGGCGGTCTCAGTGCCGCCTGCGTGGTTGCTGCCATGCAAAAATATGTTGACCCCACTCGCCTGCTTCGCTCTATGTCAGTGAGTTTTGTCGCACCGGTCCCAGCAGGTCAACACCAGATACAGTTCCGCCCATTGCGAGAGGGAGGCTCGGTCAGCCACTTGCAAGGGGAACTCTTGTGCGACGGACAGGTAGCCACCAGCGTGAATGCGGCCTTCGGCAAAGACCTGCGCAGCTCACTCCACAAAGCCGGTCCTTCCCGGCCCGATAATATCCGCCCCCCAGAGGAATGCGAGCTCACACCCTATATTCCCGAGCTAACACCCACCTTCACCCAGAACTTTGATATGCGCATTCACCATGGTGCATTGCCGATGACCGGCGCCGACGATGCGGACTATGGCGTCTGGCTACGTTTTCGCGAGCCTACACCCATTACGCTGAGCAGTCTTATTGCCCTGGCCGATATGCCGCCGCTGCCGGGCATGAACCGTGTTACCCCACCCTCTGCGGGCAGCTCGCTGACCTGGTATCTCGAGTTCCCCGAAGAAGCGACCCATACGGACCCAACAGGCTGGTGGTATTTTGATTACCGTTGCCAGGCCTCCGGAAACGGTTATTTCAATAATTACGGTACCATCTGGTCACCGGATGGGCGCCCCGCCATGTTTACCCGCCAGGTGGCTATGGTGTTTGAGAAGTCTTAAGCGCCCCAGGCACCATCAGGCGGAGAGATGCCGTGCAATGAACGCCCGCAGCTTTTCCACGACAACATCAACCCCCGTGTCCATATGACAGTG